>NZ_JBSFUB010000080.1:0-33287 GCF_053591575.1 Streptomyces altiplanensis
GGGCCGGCCGTCGTACCGGCGGCCGGCCCCGCCCGGCCCCCGGCTCCTTCAGGCTCTTCCGGTCCTGTCCGGACGCGGAACCTGCCGTCGCTCTCGGCGACGATCAGTTGCTGGCCGAGGGCGTGGGCGGCGGTGTCCGGCTGGGCACCGGTACGGAAGCCCTCGTCCTCCAGGACCTCCAGCCAGCGGTCGGCCGCCAGCACGGGGCTTCCCGGAATGCGCAGCTCGGCGTCCCGGTACAGCCACCATCCGTCCAGCAGCCCGAACGTCAGGTGGGCCAGGATCGTGTTGCGGCTCATCTCGTTGATGAACAGCAGGCCGCCCGCGCGCATGGCCGCCTTGACGTTGCGCAGGGTGCCGGAGATGTCCGCGGTGGCGTGCAGCACGTTGGTGGCCACGACGATGTCGAAGCCGCCCGGCTCCACGCCCTGGTGCCCGGGCGGGCGCCCCGCGTCGAAGATCCGGGTCGTCAGGTACGGGTAGCGGGGGCGCAGCCGCTCTTCGGCGCGGAACAGGAACGCCTTGGACAGATCGGTGTAGCAGTACTCGGCGATGCGGTCGCCGAACGGCTCGAGGGCCTCCAGCACCTTCGCGCTCGTCGCACCGGTGCCGGCTCCGACCTCGAGGATGCGCAGTCGCCTCGACGAATCGGCACGGCCCCAGGCCCGTACGGCGTCGGCCACCAGGACGCTCAACCGGTCGTTGAAGTGGTCGGCGACCGGATCGCCCCGGTAGATTCCCTCGACCCGTGACATGGAGGAGCCCGGGAAGAGGATCTCGGTGGCCTGCCGGGTGCCGGTGAGGACGTCGGCCAGAGCCAGCAGGCACGACTCGACCAGGTCGGCCTGCGCCCGCTGGTTCTCGTTGGGCTGCCATCCGTCGCGCTCGGCGTGCCACTGCCGCCACAGTCCGGCCCGGTCCAGACCGTGGGCGGCCGGCCCGACGCGGCGGCGGTCGCCCACGAGCTCCACGAGCCCGGCGCGGGCGAGCAGCCGGTCGCTCTCCTCCATCCACCGGGCGTACTTGGCGAGGACACGTTGGTCCAGGCCGTCCAGGGCGTCCGGGCTCTCGGGCTGTCCGGCCCCCCGCGGAGCGAGGTCCCGGAGCGTGACGAAGAGCAGCTGGGCCGCCAGTTCGCACATGCGCGGGTGGGGCAGGAACGCGTGCAGCCGCTCCACCTCGCCGCGCGGCGCGCGGTGGGCCGCCACGATCTCGCCCCGTACGGACGGCAGGACGGCCGGATGGCTGGCCTGCCGCTCGTCGAGCGCGAGTCCGCGCAGCGCCTCGTCATCGAAGGTCCGCATCAGCACGACCTGGCTGTGCTCGCTCCCGAGGAACGACTCCAGGGCGTTCAGCGCCTCGTCGGGGTCGAGCGAGTCGATGCCGACAGCCGCCATCCGCTCCTGGTAGAAGGGGTCGCTGACCACTCCGGTCACACCCCAGTAGCCCCAGTTGACCGCCTTGACCAGGGGCAGCCCGCGCTGCTGGAGTTCATGCGCCAGGGCGTCCTTGAAGGTGCATCCGGCCGCGTAGTTCGCCTGGCCGGCGGCCCGCGCGAAGCTTTCCACCGAGGAGAAGAAGAGGACGAAGTCCAGCGGTTCGGCGCCGAACACGTCAGCGATGTTGACGCCGACGTCGGCCTTCGAGGCGAGCGCCGCACGGAAGACGTCCTCGTCCATGTGCGTCAGCGTCCTGTCGGCCAGCACGATCGCGGAGTGCACCACGCCGTCGATGCGCGGGTGGTCTTCCTTGATCTGCCGGTACGCGGACAGCAGGCTCTCACGATCGCTCGCGTCCGCCGAGATGTAGCGGGGGGCCCGCGCGCCGACGGCCCGGGCGCGTTCGGCGAGCCCGGCGAGTTTGCGTTCGATCGCTTCGTTCAGCGGCCGGCGGCCGATCCACACGATCGACGCCTGGTACCGCTCAACCATGGAGCGGCTCCAGAGCTCACCGATACCGCCCGCGCCGCCCACGACGACATGGACACCGTGCCGGCGGTACGGGCCGGTGGCCGGTTCCGGACCGGTGACGGGGAGCAGTTCCTGCGAGAACCAACGCCCGCCGCGCAGGGCCACCGTGGTGCCGGGCCGCACACCGGTCAGCCGTCGTTCGCCGCCGAGCAAGGCGTCGACCGGTTCGCCGGAGAGTTCGTGGGGCAGATCGACGAGGTCGATCGTCCAACGGGTGTGTTCCTTGGCCAGGCTGCCCATCAGCCCGTGGACACCCGCGTGCGTCGCCGCGACCCTGTCCCGCTCGCGGACGAGCTGAGTGCCGAAGGTGTACGTCGTCCAGGTCATCTCCCGGGTGCCGTGGCCCAGGGCCAGCAGTGCCTTGACGATCCGGAAGACTTCGATCACGCCGCGTTCCTGGCCGCCGATCATGTCGTCGGAGCCCTCGGCCGGGGCGACCCAGACGACCTGCGCGATGCGGCCGACGGCTCCCGGGCGTGCGGGATCCGCGGATGCTTCGCGTATACGGTCGGCTATTTCCTGGATCGAGGCGCCCGGCGGAAGGCCGATCGTCCGGTGACGGGGGTGGAGGGCCCGAAGTCCCACACCCAGCCGGCGACCGGAGTCGAAGACGAGCACCTCGCCGTCCGGGGTCTGCGGGGACGCCTCGCCGGAATGCCTCGGCTCCCACACGGGCAACAGGGTGCGCAGCCGTGATGCGCGGGTGGGACGGTCCGCGGGTGCTCCGAGCTCCCGGTAGGCGAGTCCGCGCAGGATTGCGCAGACGCGGCCCCGCTCGTCGATGAGGTCTATGTCGAGCACCCGGCCCGCGCCGGCGGCCCGCTGTCCCGCTGCCGGGCGCACCCATGCGTACATCGTCGGGCCGAAGGGCGCGTGGACGTCGAGCCGGTCGAGCGCGAACGGGACAGAAGTCGCCCCGTGCCCGTCGGCGGTGGTGTCCGGACCGGCGGCCGTGTCGAACGCGGGGTCCAGGCCGAGCGAGGCGTGGATGGCCGCGTCCAGGAAGCTCGGGTGGAGGGTGTAGTCGGCCAGTGAGCCGTCCATGTCCCCGGGCAGCGACAGCTCGGCGAGCACCTCGCGGCGCCCGTCGGATTCTCCCCGGTGCAGGGTCCGTACGAGACGGAAGCCCGGCCCGTACTCGACGCCCGCGCGTGCGATGTGCGCGTAGCACTCCGCCCCGGACATCGACCGCAGCCGAAGGCCCGAGCGCAGCCGGTCCAGTTCGACGTCCGGCGGGGCCACGGCGGGCTCGGTCACCGCCCGGCCCTGGACGTACGAGCGGCCACCGTCGCTCAGGAGCTCGAAGCGCAGCGGTCCCGCGCTCGTGGCACCGTCCGCCTCCTCCTGCGTGCGGCGTCGTTCCGGGGCGAGGGTGAACTCGATGTCGCGGCCGTCGTCGCCGACGGCCACCGGGCGCACCCAGGCGACGTTCTTGAGGACGGTTCTGCCGCCCTCGCGCTCCGCGCCGGTCAGGGCACGCCGGACGGCGGTGTACGCCATCTCCAGGCAGGCCACGGCGGGCAGCAGGCGCCGGCCGCCGACGACGTGGTCGGCCAGCACGTACTCGTCGCCGGTGAAGCGGGAACGGTAGCGCTGTCCGTCCAGTCCCGACACGTTCTCGTGCAGCAGCGGGTGCAGTCGCGCGGGCTGCTCCCCGCCCGCTGTGGTTCCCCGCCGCGCCGGCGTCCCGGGAAGCTCCCGCCGGATACGCCGGGCCGGTGCGGGCCACGGGTGGGTCACGGGTCCGAAGGCGTACCCCGGCAGGCTGACGCGCCGGGCCGCACGCGGACGGGGCAGAAGGCCCCAGTCGACGTCGGCACCGTCCGCCCACGCCTTGGCGACCTTCTTGAGCTTGCCTTCGGCCAGTTGGCGCGCGAGCTTCGTGTCCCGGGTCCTCGTGTCCTGCCGCTCGGCCGCCCGGGCCCCGCTCCCCGGCCGGGGGCCCGTGAAGCGCCGGGGCGATCCGTCGCCGGTCGGGTCCTGGACGAACGCCTCCAGCTCGGCCGCCAGTCGGCGCGGGGTGCGCACGACGAACGCCACCCGGCAGGCCATCGGCACCCGGCCCACCTGGAGCGTGTGAGCCAGGTCGTCCAAGCGCAGCGAGGCGGCCCGGGAGCCGCGCAGGTACCGCAGCAGTCCGGCGGCTGCGCGCACGAGGTCGTCGGGCGTGCGGGCCGAGAGCGGCACCAGCTGGGGCACGGTGTCGCCGCCGGTGTCCACGGTCGCCCCCTTGTTCGTGTCTGCGCCGCTGTGCACGCGTCCGGTCGTATCCGTGGTCGTGTGTGCGGTCGGACGTGCCGTGGCGGCCGGGCCGCCGTCGCGTACGTACTCCTCGAAGACGGCGTGCGCGTTGGACCCGCCGAGCCCGATGGAGCTCTGCGCGGCGCGGCGCGGGGTGCCGCCGGCCGGCCAGACACGCAGCCGGTCCACGACCCGGAACGGTGAAGCGTCCAGCCGCAGCTGCGGGTTCGGCCGGTTGTAGTGCAGGGTCGGCGGGATCTGCCCGTGGTAGAGGCTGAGGAGGACCTTCACGCTGCCCGCGAGTCCGGCGGCCGTGTCGAGGTGGCCGATGTTCGACTTCACCGAGCCGATGCCGCAGTAGCCGGTGTCGTCCGTGTGCTCGCGGTACGCCTCGGTCAGCGCCGCCAGCTCGACAGGGTCGCCCAGCTTCGTGCCGGTGCCGTGCGCCTCGACGTAGCCGATGGAACGGGGGTCGATGCCGGTGCGTTCCAGAACCGTCCGGATCAGCCGGCTCTGCCCGTTGACGCTGGGGCTGTAGAAACCGGTGGCGTCCCCGCCGTCGTTGTTGGTCGCGATGCCGCGCAGCAGGCCGTAGATGTGGTCGCCGTCGGCGACGGCGTCGGACGCGCGGCGGATCAGCAGGGCCACGGCTCCCTCACCGCCGACCATGCCGTCGGCATCGGCGTCGAACGCCTTGACGTGGCCGTCGCTGGAGAGGTTGAGACCTGGCTGGTGGATGTAGCCGAGGCCGTCGACGCTGTTCGCGGAGGCGGCCGCCACGAGCGCGAAGCCCGACTCCCCCGTCAGCACCGCGCGGGCCGCCAGGGAGAGCGCGGTCAGTGAGGAGGAGCAGTTGGAGTGCACGGACATGCTCGGCCCGCCGAAGCCGAGCTGGTACGAAATCATCGAGGCGACCGTGCCGCTCTGGCTCATGACCCAGGACAGGTACTGGCGGGGGTCGTCGAGCACGGCGGCCGGATTCTCGGCGGTGTCGTCCGGCGCACCGTAGAAGTGGTTGCCGGTGGAGACGTAGACGGCGGTGTCGGGGATGTCGCGGTGGTCGTAGCCCGCGTCCTCGACGGCCTTCCAGGCGTGCAGCAGGAGCTGACGGAACTGCGGGTCCATCAGTTCCACGTGGTTCGGGGAGAGCCGGAAGAACTCTCCGTCGAAGTCCTCCTTGCCGTCGAGGGAGGAGCGCAAGGGGACGTAGGCCGGGTCGCGCAACACGTGTTCGGGCACACCGGCCTCGCGCAGCTCCTCCTCCGTCCAGCGGCGCACGGCCTCGTCGCCCCGCTTGAGGCTCTCCCAGAACTCCCAGTGGTCGCGGATGCCCGGGAAGCGGCAGGCGATGCCGACGATCGCCACCGCGTCCTCGGGCACGGACCCCCCACCGGCCCCGGCCTCCGGCTCGGGCGCGGCCTCCGGCCCGGGCTCCGGCTCCGGTTCCGGTTCCGGTTCCGGTTCCGGGACACGTACGGCGTCCGGCGCGGGGGCGACGTCCCGCACATGCGCCGCGATGCTGCGCACGGTGGCGTACTTGAACAGATCGGCGGCGGCGAACGGCACTCCGAGCCGTCGGCTGATCCGGTCGGCGAGGACCACGGCCGACAGGGAGTTGCCGCCCACCTCGAAGAAGGAGGCGGTGGGGGCGAGGTCCCGCACCTTGAGGACGTCCTGCCAGATGGCGAGGACCTCCTTCTCGGCGACGGTCCCGGCGGTCTCCGGTGCCCGGGAAACGGCGTGCGTCGCGGGAGTCACGGGCGCGGGCCGGAGCACGGGCGCGGGCGCCGGCGGGGCCGCGGGCGCGGCCAGCGACACCTCCCGCGCCATCAGGTCGTTGCGGTCCACCTTGCCGCTGCCCGTCAGCGGGACTGCGTCGATCGCCACGAAGAAGTCGGGAACCATGTACGTCGGCAGCAGCCCGCGCAGATGCTCCTTGAACGCCCCGGAGGAGTCGCCCGCGGCTCCCGCGCGGCGCGGGACGTAATACGCGACGAGCTGCTTGGCACCGTCCTCACCGCGCGCCACCACCACGCACTGGGCGACGTCCTGATGCCTGCCCAGGTGGTACTCGATGTCACCCAGCTCGATCCGGTATCCACGGATCTTCACCTGGAAGTCCAGTCGGCCGAGGTAGTCGATCTCGCCGTCCTCGGTCCAGCGGGCCAGGTCTCCGGTGCGGTAGAGCTTGCCGCCGGGCACGAGATCGTGGTCGATGAAATTCTCCGAGGTCAGGTCGGGACGGTTCACGTAGCCCCGGGCCACTCCGGTACCGGCGACGCACAGTTCACCGGTCTCCCCGGCCGCCACCGGCCGCAGCCGCTCGTCGAGGATGTGGACCCGGGTGCCGGCGACCGGCCTGCCGATGGTGGTCGGGGCGTCGAAGCGAATACGTCCGCCCGTGGCGTAGACGGTGGTCTCCGTCGGCCCGTACAGGTTCCACGCTTCGCAGCCGGTGTCGCGGAAGTACTCCTTCAGCGTCCTGGGCAGTGCCTCGCCGCCGCAGAGGATCCGTACGCCCTCGTGATTCCGCCAGCCGGAGTGGAAGAGCATGCTCCAGGTCGCGGGCGTGGCCTGCATGACGGTGGGCCGCACCGTTGCGACGCGCTCCTTGAGGCGCTCGACGTCCTTGATCGTCGGGCTGTCGCAGACATAGCAACGGGCACCGCTGACCAGCGGCAGGAACAGCTCGACCTGCGCCATGTCGAAACTGATGGTGGTGACGGCGAAGAGGGTGTCCGCCGCACTCATGCCGGGCTCCCGCCGCATCGAGCGCAGCAGATCGCCGAAGCCCCGGTGGGCGATCATCACGCCCTTGGGCCGGCCCGTGCTCCCGGAGGTGTAGATGACGTAGGCGAGGTCGTCCCCGGTCACCTCGCCCCGCACCGGCCCCTCGGCCGGGGCGGCGGCCGCTATCCGCTCCCGCTGTTCGTCGAGCACCAGCAGCGAGGCCGGCACCGCGTCGGCGCCACCGGCGCGCGGGCGGCCGTCGGACAGGTTCCGGGCGCGGTCCTCGTGACGTGCCTGGGTGACGATCAGGGCGGTGCCGCTGTCGGCGACGATGTCGGTCAGCCGGGCGACGGGCAGCTCCGGATCGAGGGGCACGAAGGCCGCACCCGCCTTGAGGATCCCGAGCAGCGCGACGACCATCTCGGCCGACCGGTCGAGCAGGACGGCCACCAGGTCGTTGCGTCGCACACCCCGTTCCACGAGGTACGCGGCGAGGGCGTCGCTGCGGCGGCTCAGCGCCTCGTAGGTCAGCACCTCCTCCTGACTGGCGACCGCGACCGCGTCGGGGGTCCGGCGCGCCATCTCCTCGAAGAGCTCGTGCACGCAGGCCCCGTCGGTCCCGGCCGTGTCCGCGGACCGCTCGCACAATTCGGCCAGGGGCGTCCCCGGCTCGTCGCACACCGCCGTCAGGACGCGTACGAAACGCTCCGCGAGCTGCTCGACGAAGGGACGGCTGTAGAGCTCCGGCTGGTACTTCCAGTACAAGGTGAAGGCGTCGCCGCTGCCCCAGACCTCCAGTGAGAGCTCGTACTCCCCCTCCTGGTGGAGCTCGTCGACGAGTTCGTACGGACGGCCGGGGCCGGAAATGCCGTCGAGGACGTCCTGGAAGACGAACGCCGTCTGGAACACCGGGGAGCGGCCGGGGGGCGTGTCCGACGGGAGTTCCCGGACCAGTGCGGAGAAGGGGTGGCTGTGCAGCATGTCGTCGGCGACGTCGCGCTGCACGGCGGAGACGGTCTCGCCGAACGTGGCCCCGTCCGGGAGCACGACGCGGACCGGCACCATGTTGATCATCAGCCCCATGGTCCCGGCGAGTTCCTCGCCGCCGCGCTCGTTCACCGGCATTCCGACGACCAGCTCGCGCCGGGCGGCGACCTCTCCGGAGCTGTCGGAGTGTCCAGGGCCTCCGGTCCGGCCGGAGCCTTCGAAGTGGCCGGAGTACGAGACCAGGGTCGCCGCGTAGGCGGTGAGCATCGCCGTCGAGACGAAAGCGCGCCGGCCGGCGGCCGTTTCCCTGATGCGGGTGACGAGTTCCGCGGGCACCCGGTCGACATGGGTGTCCCCGGCGAAGCGGTCCGTCAGTGCCGTGTGGGCCCGGTCGGTCGGCAGGTCCAGTACGGGCAGCGGTCCGGCGAGCCGGTCGCGCCAGTACGGGAGGATCTCCCCGCCGCGCTCGGCCAGGGTCCGCCGTTCCTCGGCCACGAAGTCGTGGAAGCCCGCGCCGGCCCCGGCGTCGAGATCCGTGGGCGCCACCGGGCCGGCCCCGCCCCGCAGCGCCTCGTACGCCTCGAACAGCGCGGTCATCAGCAGCCTCGCCGAGCTGCCGTCGAAGATGACGTGGTGGACGGTGATCAGCACGATCGACCCGTCCGCCGGGCGGTCGAAGACACGGACCCGGAACAGGCCCTCCCCATCCGCGGAGGTGCCGTCCATGACGAACGGCCTCTTGCTCTCGCGCCGGACGGCCGCCAGCGCCTCGCCCTCGTCGACGACACCGGTCAGATCGACCCGGGCGAAGTCGGGCTCCCGACCGGGATCGACCGACTGGCAGGGGGTGTCCCCCTGCCGGTGGATCACCGTGCTGAGCACCGGATGACGTGCCACCAACGCCCGGCACGCCTCCTGGAAGGCCGGTACGTCCAGGTCGGCGACGCGGAAGCACAGCGGCACGTTGTACGCGGCCATGTCCGGGTACGCCCGCTGGAGCGCCCACAGACCGTGCTGCCCCTCGGAGAGCCCGTAGGTGCGCACCCCGGAGCCGGACGGCGCGGGCCGCCCCTGCGGTGGCTGCTGCCGCAGCTCGCGCAGCAGGTTCCCGACCTCACTGCTGCTGATCCTGCCCGCCCGGTAGTCCGCGATGAGGGCGTTGAGCTCGTGCTTCACTTCTGGTTTCTTCCTGTGTCGAGGAGCGCGATGGCGTCATCCAGGTGCAGGGCGCCGGTCTGCAGGCGCTCGAGCACCACCAGGACCTCCGGCTGCGGGTCTTCCGCCCGCTCGGGCCGCTGGGGGCGTGGCTGTTCCCCGGCTCCCACGGCCACCAGGCGCGACAGTTCCGCACGGCGCCGCACGGCCAGGTGCGCGGCCAGCTCGGCGACCGTGCCGTGTTCGAACAGGGTGCTGGGCAGGAACCCCGGGTCGACCGTGGCGACCAGGTCCCTGGTCAGGCCGACGGCCCCCAGCGAGGTCAATCCCATGGCGATCAGGCCGGTGTGGGCGCCGACCTCACGGACCGGCCGTCCCAGACGCGCTGCGACCAGCTGACGCAGGAAGCCCCGCGCCTTCTCCTCGGGCGTGTGTCCGGGGCGTGCCGTGTCCATGGACGGTGCGGGCAGTTCCTCGTCCTCGGGGACGAACCGCCAGTGGACGCCGCCGTCTTCCGGCACACCCACGGGCGCCGCACCCGCGGGCACGCCGTCCGGCACCGCGCTCCGGGCCGGACCGGCCGGCACGGGCACGACGGGCCCCGCGACCCGCGCGCTGTGCGCCGGCACGCCGTCAGCGAGCACCTCACTGCCGCTCACCGGTACGCCGGTCACGGGTGCCCCGCTCATCGCCTCGATGGTCGCGGCGGGCGTCCGCTCGGCCGCGTGCCCCTCGCCGCGGCGGGGGGTGACCCAGTGCCGTTGCCCGGCGAAGGGATAACTGGGCAGGTGCAGGCGGCGCGGTGACGTCATGTCGTGCAGGGCGCTCCAGTCGACCGTGTAGCCGCCGAGCCAGAGCTCGGCGATCTTGTCCCATTTGCCCTGGGCCGACCAGCGGCCGACCAGTTCCGCGCGCAGGTCGTCCTCGTCCAGAAGCCGTGCGTCCCGGAGCTCCTCGGCTCTGCGGCCCCGCCACACGTTCCCGGCACCGGCGTCGGCGCCCCGGGCGATGTCGTCGAGGGCGCTCCTCAGCTCGTCGAGACCGTACGCGAGGATCACGGCCCGTTCCGCCAGAGCGACCCGGCCGGTCCGGAGGGTGTGGGCCAGCGCCGCGAGATCCGCTGCCGCCCCTTCCTCCGTCTCCAGGAAGCGCGCCAGCTTGGCTGCGTAGGCACGCAGCCGTTCGTCGTCCGTCGCCGACAGCGGTACGAGCACGGGAGCCAGCCGGCCCTCGCGCATCTCCCGTGCCGTCGCTCCGACCACCGGGGGCGCCTCTTCGAGGACGATGTGCGCGTTGGCACCGGTGGCGCCGAAGGCGCTCACCCCGGCCCGGCGCGGCGTACCGGGGCCGGCCGCCGGCCACTCCTCCAGCTCCGTCTGCAGACGGAACGGCGAGTCGTCGAGGCCGAGGTAAGGATTGGTCCGCTCCAGCCGCACCAACGGAGTCAGCGTCCGGTGGTGAAGCTGGAGCACCGCCTTGGTCAGCCCGCTGATCCCGGCTGCGGCCTCGGCGTGCCCGATGGCGGACTTGACGGATCCCAGCGAGCAGAAGCGCTTGGCGTCCGTGTACTTCTCGAACGCCCGCCGCAGTGCCTGGATCTCGATCAGGTCACCGATCTCCGTGCCCGTGCCATGGGCTTCGAGGCAGCCGAGTGAACCCGGGTCGACACCCGCGCGGTTCAGGCAGTCCTCGATGAGGGCGGTCTGTGCGGCGACGGAGGGCACCCGGATGCCCGGCGTCCGGCCGGAGTGGTTGACGGCGCTGCCCTTGATGACTGCGTAGACCGCGTCACCGTCCGCGAGCGCCGACGCCAGCGGCTTGAGCAACACCGCCCCGACGCCTTCGGCGGAGACGTAGCCGTCTCCCCCGGCGCCGAACGAGCGGGCCGGTGCCTCGCTCGCGAGCAGTTCCAGCGCGCCGTAGGTCCGGTACTTGCCCGGGTGCAGCGAAAGGTTCACACCGCCCGCGAGGGCCGCCCGGCACTCCCCGCGCCGCAGGCTCTCGACCGCGAGGTGCACGGCGCTGAGCGAGGAGGCGCACACAGTGTCGACGGCCATCGAGGGGCCGCTGAAGTCGCAGAAGTGCGAGACCCGGTTGGCGATGGACGCGGCGTTCAGTGACAACGGAGCGGGTCCCCGTCCGGTGCGGCCGTCCGGCCGAGCGGCCTCGTGCTGAACCAGCACGTAGTCCTTGTGCATGACGCCGGCGAAGACGCCGACCGCCCGGCGCGGGCCGTCACCACCGGAGGCGGTGAGACCGGCGGGTGTGTACCCGGCGTCCTCGATCGCCTCCCAGCAGACCGTCAGGAACATCCGTTCCTGGGGGTCGAGGAGGGCAGCCTCGTCCGCCGGGATCCCGAAGAACTCGGCGTCGAAGCGGTCGACGTCGTCGATGAAGCCGCCCCAGGCCGACATCTTCCGTCCGGACGGCGTGCGCTCCCCCTCGAAGGTGTCGCGCGGCCACCGGCTCTCGGGCACCTCGGTGACGCAGTCCCGTCCTGCCTTGAGGTTCTCCCAGAACTCGGCGACATTCGCCGCCTTCGGATACCGGCCGGCCATGCCCACGATCGCGATGTCACCCTCGCCGTACTCGTCCACCGGACCGGCGGACGGCTCACCGCCACCCACGGCCGGCGCGACGGGCTCCACGGACGGCACGGACGGCGCCGGTGCGGCCGGCTCCGTGGGCCGGACAGGACTTGTCGGACTCAGACGGTGATGGCGTACGAGATGCGCGACCAGTTCGGCCGCCGTCGGGTGCTCGAACAGCAACGTCGGCGACAGCCTCGTCCCGAGCCGCTCCCCGATCTCCCCCGCAGTCCTCAGGAGGGCGGCGGAGTCCAGGCCAAGGGCGTAGTAACTCGTGTGCATGCCCACCTGGTCCGCCGGAACGCCGAGCTGGGCGGCGAGGACCGAGGTCACCGCGGCGCCGATCCCGTCGGACGGGAGCAGAACCGCGTCCCGGCCGGCGGACTCGGCCCGGTCCGGGGCGGCGACGATCCCGGAGGGGGATCCGGTCCCCGTGCCGGTCCCGGTGACCGTTCCGGCCCGGACGGCGGAATCGGCTCCCGGCCCGCCGCCGCGGCGCGCGGGATCGATGTGTCCGGCGTCGCGCACCACCTTCGTGGTGAGGTCCGCCAGTTCGCCGACCTTGTGCCCCTCGATGTCGAAGAACTCCATGGTGAAGGTGAGCAGTTCTTCCCGCCGCTCGATCGATTCGCGTCGCACCCGCGTGTAACAGGCACGGTCCAGCGAGGCGCCCGCCCGGAACGAGGCGTAGTGGAGCGGCAGGAACAGGCGCTGCTCGCCGCCCGCCGGCACCTCGCCGAGGGCCACCGCGCAGGCCGCCACCGCGCTGCCGTCGATCAGGGCGGGGTGGAACAACCGCTCGCCCCGGTCACGGCTCGCGGCTCGTTCGTCAAGGGCGACCCGCAGCCAGATGTCGTCGGCCCCGGTGTACACGGCGCCGACCGCCTTCATCAGGCCGGAATGGACGAGTTCCTGTGCGCGGAAGTCCCTGTAGATCTCCTCGAGGTCGCGCACCCGCCCGTCGGGATCACGCAGCACGGCCCGTACCTCGTCCGGAACGTCCGTCCCGAAGCCCGTGGTCCCGCCCGCCACCCGGTGCATCTCGGCGGTGACGTACGGCGTTGCCACCGCCCTGGCGCCGGGGCCCTGCGCCGGGGCGTCGGTCACGGTGATGCGCCAGCTGTCCGGGGTCTCGGCGCGCGCTTCGACGCGGATCTCCACGGCACCGTCGGCGTCCAAGGCCAGCGGCCGGTAGATGGTCACGTCCCGGAGGGAGAGTTCGCGGTGCGCAAGCCCCGTCGCAGCCTCCTCGAAACAGCCGTACAGCAGGTCGATCCATGCCAGGCCGGGCAACAGCCGCCGCCCGTAGACACGGTGGCCGTCCAGGACGGCGTCCCGGGCGTCGATGCGCCGTGTCCACACCATCGGCGAGGTGGCGTCACCGACGCGTTCACCGGTGCGCACGTCGGTCCGGTTGAGCTCGGGGAGCTCGACCGGGCGGCGCCGCACCGGAAGGCGAGGCACGTGGTGTCCCACGACGACGTGACCGTTGGTACCGCCGTCGGCGAAACTGCTCAGTGCCGCGTACGGCAGGTCCGTCGCACCGGCGTGCCTCGGGAAGTCGAGGCGTGCGGGGTCGAGCGCGTAGTGCTCCAGGGGCTGGACGCCGGACAGGAACGGCACCGTGCGTTGGTGGTGGACCATGAGCGCCACCTTGATGAAGGCGGCGATGCCTTCGGCGCAGAGCGGGTGCCCGATGTTGGGCTTCATCGAGCCGAGACGCAGAGGTCTGGTCCGGTCCTGTCCGTAGACCGCCTCGATGGCCTTGAGTTCGAGGAGGTCGGTCATCTCGGAACCGGAGCCGTTGACGTCCAGGTGGGCGACCTGGTCCGGTCGGCGGCCGGCCTGACGGAGTGCTTCCCGCATGACCTCCTTCTGGGCGGCCAGGTTGGGGGTCGCCGGTCCGGCGGTCCGGCCGTCGTTGTTGATGGCCAGGCCTTCGACCACGGCGTACACCGTGTCGCCGTCCCGCTCGGCCTGGGCCAGTGGTTTGAGGACGACGACGCCCGCGCCCTCGCCCAGGACGACGCCGCCGGCCCTGCGGTCGAAGATGTGGAACTCCCCGTCCTCCCGGAGCAGTCCACGGCGGCGGAACAGCTCGTGGGCGGAGGGGTCGGCCAGCAGGCTGACGCCCGCGACCAGGGCCAGGTCGATCGAGCCCGCCACCAGCGCGTCGGTGGCGACCTTCATCGCCACCAGCGAGGACGAGCAGGCCGTGTCCATGACCATGGCGGGGCCGTGCCAGTTGAAGAACTGGGAGACATTGGCGGCCAAGTAGTTCTGTCCGACGGTCATGACCGGGTTGCGCGCCTCGCCGACGAGGGCGTCGTCGGTCTGGCTGCGGCTGCGGGCGCCGACGTACACACCCGTACGGGTGCCGTCCAACTCCCCGAGCCGGTACCCGGCGTGGTGGACGGCCTTGAGGCTCTCCTCCAGCAGCACCAGGGCCTGGGGATCCATGGCGCGGGCGTCCTCGGCGTGCAGCATGAAGTAGCCGGGATCGAAGCCGAACACATCGTCGATCAGTCCGGCGTGGAAGCCGGTGGGACGTCCCCAGCGGCTCGTGGGGACCTCACGAACGGCGGAGCGGCCCTGGGAGAGCAGGTCCCAGTAGGCGTCGACATCGGGTGCGCCGGGCAGTCGGCAGGCCATGCCGATGACGGCGACGGCCGTGCCGCGCCCACCGTCGCCCCCGCCCTCGGCAACCGCCACGGGCGCGCGGGAGTCCGGTGCGGTCCGGGCAGCGGGTTCGGCGGGGGCAGGTGATGCGGCAAGCGACCCGTCTTCCGGGGCGCCGGGCCGTTTCCCGTCCACGCCCTCCGCCGTCTCCTCGTCCGGGCGGGCGCGTTGCGGCTCGTCACCAAGCCGCGCGGCGATCTCCGTCGGGTACGTGTTCAGCAGCCACGTCGCGAGTTCGCTCAGGGTCGGGTACTCCAGGAGCGTCGACGGGTCGAGCCGGACATCGAGACGCTGACGAATCTGTTGCAGGACCTGCGCCAGCAGAATGGAGTCGGCGCCGTAGTCCGCGTACGAGGTCTCGGCGTCCAGCTGGCCCGGCTTGAGCTTGAGCTGGCCTTCGAACGTACCGCCGAGGAAGTCGGTGAGCCGCCTCACGAGGGGTCCGTCGGCAGTGGGCGCGGGGGCGGCCACCGGCACGGACGCGGTCACCGGTGCCGTCGCCGCGGCGGTGGCAGGCGTCCGGGGAGCGGGGACGGCGGGCGCCGCCGGACGCGCGGCCAGCAGCGCACCCCGGTCGAAGAGCCCGGCGTCGACCCGGACCGGCATGACGACCGGACCGCGCCACACGGCCAGGATCTCGTCCAGGAACGCCAGGCCCTCGGCGTTCGTGATGCTCAGGAGCCCCGTGTCGGTGTACGCCTGGTTCGTCACCTCGCCGAAGCCGGCCTCCTGCCAACTCGGCCACTGGACGCTGGTGATCGGCAGGTCGGCGGCGTGCGCCCGCGCGAAGTAGTCCATGAAGGCGTTGCCCATCGCGTAGTCGCTCTGGCCCACGCCCAGCGTGGGGACGGCCCCGGAGACCGACGAGAAGAGCACAGCGAACCTCAGCGACCGCGCGTCGAGGGCGGTCAGCAGGTTCCGGGTGCCCTCGATCTTCGGGGAGACGACGCGGGCGATGTCCGGGACGGGCTTGCGGACGAACGCGGGGTTACGGGTGTCGACCAGCCCGGCGGCGTGGATGACACCGGTGACACGCCCCAGCGTCGCCTCGATCGTCGCGATGCCCGCGGCCACTTCGTCGGCGCGGTCCAGCGGCAGTGCGAGGACGCGCACCTCGACGCCACGCGCCTCCAGCTCCAGGACGGCGTCGATCTTCTCGCGTACCGGAGGCGGGCAGGCGTCGGCATCGGTCCACCGGGCACGCGGGGGGAGGGCTTCACGGCCCGTCAGGACCAGTCGGCGTACACCGTAGTGCTCGACCAGATGCCGTGCGCACAACAGGCCTAGGCCGCGCGTTCCGCCCGTCACGAGGAGAACCTCGTCGTCGGCGAAGACAGGCCGGACGGTTCGCGCCGC
The DNA here is from genome assembly GCF_053591575.1 of Streptomyces altiplanensis. Lineage (NCBI taxonomy): Bacteria > Bacillati > Actinomycetota > Actinomycetes > Kitasatosporales > Streptomycetaceae > Streptomyces > Streptomyces altiplanensis. The sequence goes on from NZ_JBSFUB010000080.1 coordinate 15,707, forward strand.
GACCGGCGCGCTCTCTTCGAGCACCGGGGCGTGCCGCACTCCCGCGCGGTAGCAGACCTCGGCCTCACCGCTCTCGTCGCCGAGTTCGCGGTGGATGACCGCCGCGAGTTCGGCGTCCTCGCGTACGGCGGGATCCAGGTCGGCGTGGCACGAGGTGAGGCCGCGGTACTCGCTCTGGAGCAACCGGTAGAGCGCGGCACGCGCGGCACCGGCCAAGTTCACCCGCTCGCCGTCGGCCCCGGACGCCGCCGGCGCGTGCGCCCCGACAGGAGCGGACACGCCCGGCGTCTCCAGGCCCTGGGTCACGTACAGCAGACGGATGTCCCGGGACGCCTTGGCGTCGAGGGCGCTCTGCAGCAGCGCCAGCGCCCGGCCGGACGGCCGGTGCTCGCTGATCCCGTCGACCGCGTCCGCCCCAGGGGTTCCGTCGCCGCCGGTGCTCGCCGCCATGCCGGTGAGGTCGATCCAGGCCGAACACCTGCCGATGCACTGGGCGAGCACGGACTCGGCACCCGGGACGGCCTCCAGCAGTGTCGCGTCGTCGAACAGTGCCGAGAGGGCTTCGGCGAGACGCCGGGTGGACCGGTCGTGCAAAACGACGACGGCGGTGTGCCGCGTCCGTGCCGTACCTGTCGGGGCCGGCCGCCACTGTTTGGTCAGGAACAGGGCCGCGCGGGACGGGGATTCGAACCCGGTCGAGGGGCCAGTGCCGGCAGCGGCCCCGGTCGTGCGCACGGTCGTGGCCCCGGGCACGGGCCGGGTGCCGTTCGTGGAACCGGCCCGGGCCTCCGGTCCGGCCTCGGTCACCTGTGCCGTCTCCGGTATCCAGTGCCGTTCACGGGCGAACGGGTAGGTCGGCGCACTGATCATGCGGGGTGCGGGGGTCGTACGGGTGCGCAGTCGCCGCCAGTCGGGCGACGCGCCGCGCACCCACAGTTCGAGGAGCTCGGCCGGCTTGTCGCGCTGCACCAGCTTGTCGAGGGTCTCCGCGAGCTCTTCGGCGGGGATGAGCGAGAGGGTCTGCCTGTCCCGCTTGGCGTTGCCCCGGTACAGGCCTTCGACGCTGTCCTCGCCCGTCAGGTACCGCTCCAACTTCCCGGCGAGCGCCGCGAACGAGTCGGCGATCACACCGAGCCGCTCGTCCATCGCCTCGCGCCCCGCCTGCAGGGTGTAGGCCAAGTCCGCCGGGGTGGTCCGAGGGGAGCCGGCGGCATCGGCCTCGCGGGCGAAGCGCAGCAGTTCGGCCGCGTACGCCCGCAGCCGCTCCTCGTTCTTGGCGGAGAGCGGGAAGAGCAGCGGTGTCCGCGTCGCCGTCGACGGTGCGGGACGCAGATCCACGTGTTCGGCCACCACCAGGTGCGCGTTCGAGCCGCCGGCGCCGAACGAGGAGATACCGGCGATCCTCGGGTGGGTACGGCCGTCGACGACCGGGCGCTCCCAGTCGCGCAGTTCCTGGTTGACGACGAACGGGGTGCGGGTGAAGTCGATGTTGGGGTTCAGCGTCGCGGAGTGCAGCGACGGCGCGATCCGGCCGTGCTGGAGCTGGAGCAGCACCTTGGTGAGCCCCGCGATCCCGGCGGCGCTCTCGCAGTGCCCGATGTTGGACTTCGCGGAACCGAGGTAGCAGTACTGGCTGTCGGCGGTGGCGGGAACGCCAGGGGCGGGCGCGGTCCTGAACGCCTGGCTCAGTCCGGTGATCTCGATGGGATCGCCGAGCTTGGTTCCGGTGCCGTGCGCCTCGACGTAGCTGACGGTCCTCGGGTCGACCCCGGCCTCGCGCAGCGCACCGTGGATCGCGGCCTGCTGCGCGCGCGGGTTCGGCACCGTGTAGCCGTTGGTGCGGCCGCCGTGCGACATGCCGCTGCCCTTGATGACGCCGTAGATGTGGTCGCCGTCGCGTTCGGCGTCGTGCAGCGGCTTCAGCAGGACGACACCGACACCCTCACCGGGAATGTAGCCGTCCCCGCCGATGCCGAAGCTCTCGCAGTGCCCCTTGCCTGAAATGAACTGCCCGGTGCTCAGGGCCAGGTACTTGTTCGGGTGGACCGTCACGTTCACCCCGCCCGCGAAGGCCAGTTTGGTGCGGCCCTGGCGGAGGTCCCGGCAGGCCAGTTCAACCGCGGTGAGCGAGCTGGAGCACATGGTGTCCACGGTCATGCTGGGGCCGTGCAGGTTCATCACGAAGGAGACGCGGTTCGCGACGCTGGCGTAGCTGCTGCCGATCGCGTTCGGGTTTCCACGGATGGTGTCCCCGCCGGGGAACAGCAGCTGGTACTGCCCCCACATCACTCCGGCGTACACGCCGACCTGGCCGTCGCCGTCCTCACCGTCGGTGTGCCGCAGCCGCTCCCGGGTGTAGCCGGCGTCTTCCATCGCCGTCCAGGCATGCTCCAGGAACAACCGCTCCTGGGGGTCGAGGTAATCCGCCTCGTGCGGCGATATGTTGAAGAACAGCGGGTCGAACCGGTCGACCTCGGCGATGAACCCGCCCCACCTGCTGTAGTGACGGCCGGGCCGCGTGCGGTCCTCGGAGTAGTAGGCGCGCCAGTCCCAGCGGTCCTTTGGTACCTCGACGACACAGTCGCGTCCGTCCCGCAGGTTCTGCCAGTACTCCCGCAGGTCGCGCGATTCGGGATAGCGGCCGGAGAGACCGATGATCGCGATGTCCAGCGCCGCGGACTGCTGCGCCCCGGTGCCGTGGGCGGCCTCCCGAGCGGCGTCGGCGGGAGACACGGGGCCGGAAGGCACGGCGGTTTCGGCGGCGGGCGGGGCAGCCGGTGTTCCTGTCCGGGCGAACAGCGTGTCCAAGGTGGCTCGGTGGCCGGCCACGAAGTAGGCGCTCAGCTCGGCGAGGGTGTGGTACTCGAAGAGGAGCGTCTTGGACAGTGAGCCGAACGTCGTCTCCAGCCCGGCCGTCAGCTCGGTCGCCAGTATCGAGTCCATGCCGTACGAACCGAGCGGCTCGTCCTCTTCCAGCTCGGCGAGCGGCAGCTGGGTGATGCGCGACAGTTCTTCCTTGAGGAAGCGCACCGTCTCTTCCTTGAGGAAGCGCACCGTCTCTTCCTTGAGGAAGCGCACCGTCCGCGCTTCGAGCGCACGGTCGTCCTCGGCAGCACTCACACCGTCGGCCTCACCCGCGCCGGCGGCACTGGATTCGGCGGTCGCTGCGGAAGCACTGGACGCGATGGGCGCACCAGCGACCGGCGTGGCGGGCAGGTGAGCGGCGGGCTTGTCCGATCGGCTGCGCTCCTCGTCCCCGTTCAGAAGGGCTTGGAGGCGCGCCTCCTCCCCCGCTCCTACGACCACATGGGTCTCACCGCTGGTCAGCGCACGGTGGAAGGCCGCGACACCGGCCCCGGTCGTCATGGGCAGCAGCCCGCTGCGCACCCGCAGCGCCCGGCGGGTGGCCTCGTCGGCCCCCATCCCTCCGCTGTGCCACAGGGGCCATCCGATGGCCACCGTACGACCGCTGCGCCGGCCTGCGTCGACCAGTGCACCACGCTGCCGCGCGAACTCGTCGAGGAAGGCGTTGGCCACGGCGTAGTCGCCCTGCCCGACGTTTCCTGTCGCGCCCATGATGGACGAGAACAGCACGAAGAAGTCCAGGTCGGCGTCCTTGGTCGCCTCGTCGAGATTGCGGCAGCCGTCGAGCTTCGGTGCCAGGACACGGCGGAACTCCGCCACCGGCTTCTTCGTCAGGAAGTTGTCCTGGATCACGCCCGCGGCGTGGATCACGCCGCGCAGCGCACCGTGGCGTCGCACCAGTTCGGCGACGAGCCTCCCGGTGGCCGGCCCGTCGGCCGCGTCCAGGACGTGGTACTCCGCCTCGACGCCCTCGGCACGCAGTGCGGCCAGCACGGCGTCCTTCTCCGGGCTCAGCGGGGACCGGCCGGTCAGGCAGATCACAGCGCCCTTCGCCCGCCGGGCGATCTCCTCGGCGAAGACCGGTCCCAGACCGCCCGCACCACCGGTGATGAGGTACACGCCGTCGGCTCGCCACCGCACCGGCCGGGGTGTCACTGGGCCCCCGGTCTCGGTGTCTCCGGAAGTACCGGCCTCGGGGAGGGGCTCCCAGCCGAGGACGGTACGGCCGGCATCCCCGGCATGGCTGATCCGGTAGTCCTCGGACGAGCGGGCGTCCTCCTCCAGCTTCGCGACCAGATACGGGGCCGGGGAATCGGCGGGTACTGCGATGACCTGCCCGACCAGGGCGGGGTTCTCCAGTCGCGCCGTCCTCAGCAGGCCGGACAGTGCCTGGTGCGTCGCTCCCTCGCCGTGCGAGGGCGTGAGCACCTGAAGGAGCACGGAGCCCGTGGGCCTGCCGAGCAGAAGGCCCTTGACCGTGCGGAGCAATTCGACCGCCCACTCCGCGACCATCGCCCGGGCAGGGGCGGACCCGATCTCCTCGGGCGGTTCCACGAACGACAGGTGCGGTGCCAGGGCACGCAGTTCACCCAGCCGGTCCTCGAAGCCGCAGGCGAGGACCAGCCGCGCGGTGTGGCCGGAATCCGCGTCCGGGGCCGACGCGCGCGTGACGACAGGCTGTTCGCGCCATACAGGCCGGAACAGCGTCACTTCTCCTGTGGCGGCCGTCCCGGCCGGTTCCGTGTTCTTCCGCATGGAGTAGCCCCGCAGTGACGCGAAGATCCTTCCCTGTTCGTCGCAGAGGTCGAGGTCCCGCCGCCGCACCTGACTCGATGCGCCCGGGACCTCACGTATCCAGGCGTAAGCGGATACCGGCGTGTTCGCGAACACGTCGAGACGGTCCAGGGCGAAGGGCAGGGGCGCGCTCCATGGCCCTGCCGCGGCGTAGAGGTCCGGTGCGAACGCTGCCTGCAGCGCACCGTCGAGCACGCTGGGGTGCAGTACGTAGTCCCCCATGGTGGGGACGGCGCCCACGGGCAGGGTGAGGAGGGCCAGCAGCTCCCCTTCCCCCAGGTGTACCGATCGCACGGCGCGGTGGGTGTCTCCGTAGTCGAGCCCTGCGGCACGCAACGCCGCGTAGTAGCCGTCGGCTTCGAGCACCGCCGCGCACATGCGGGACTTCAGTTCCTCGATCGGGAGCGGAGCCGGCGGGGCGACGCGCCGGCGTGACCCGACGCCTCGCGAGTGCACCACGTGCGCCCCTTCGGAGAGAGGGCCGGTGCGGATCTCGTACGACACCCGTTCTGCCACGTCGGCCTCGGTCCCCGGGCCGCCCCCGGCGGTACCCGAGCCGCCCGTCAGGACGGTGTGGACCGCCCTCCCCCTGTCCCGCACGACGATGGGCCGGGTCCACACCACGTTCTCCAGGCACAGCGCAAAGGCGCTGTCCGGGGCCGCCGACAGCGTACGGTCGAGGGCCTCGCGTGCCATCTCCAGGTACGCGACGGCCGGCAGCACCGGCTCGCCGCCCACGCGGTGGTCACGCAGGAAGGGATCCCGCGGGGTGAACGTCGAACCGAAGGCGGCCACCTCCGTGCCGTCTGCCGCCGCTTCGCGCTGGAGCAGCGGGTGCCGCCGCTCGCGCTTCGGCGCTTCCACAGCTGCGGCGCGGTCGAGCCAGTAACGTTTCTTCGCGAAGACATGGGTGGGCAGCGGGACGCGCCGTGGGCGCTCGACGCCCTGGTGGAGCGCTTCCCAGTCGACCTTCGCGCCCCGCACCCATGCGGCCAGCACCTCGCCGGGCGAGCGGTCCGAGCCCACAGAGCGCTCAGGGCCGATGACCGGGGGCGTCACGCCGTTCCTCTTCGCGCGTCCCCGAAGGACGGCGGGCGGGAGCGTGTCACCCGATACGAAGGCCACCAGAAGGCTTTCGAGCGAAGCGGTATCCGTCGGCAGCAGACCGAGACGCTCGCTCAGGGCCTCGCGGCCCACCTGCGTCGTGTAAGCGAGGTCCCTGAGACCGGCGTCGGCCGGCCGCTCGCGCCGCAGATGAGCGAGCAGGAGCTCCGCCTGGCGTACGAGCTGCGGCTCGGTCTCCGCCGACAGCACGACCACGGACGGAGTTCGTTCGGCCGAGACCGGTTCACCGTGCCCGGCTGCCTCCTCACGGACGGGGGCAGGGGCCTGCGCGACGATCACATGGGCGTTGCTGCCGCCCGAGCCGAAGCTGCTGACCCCGGCGAGGCGGGCGGGACGGCCGTCGAGTTCCCAGTCCGCGAGCCGTTGCGCGACGGAGAACGGCGTGCCCTCCAGGGTGATCTTCGGATTGAGCCGCGAGAAGTGGAGCGAGGCGGGGAGCTTCTGATGCCGCATGGACAGCACGATCTTCATCAGCCCGGTGATGCCCGCGGCGGCTTCCAGGTGCCCCAGGTTCGTCTTCACCGATCCGATGGCGCATGGCGCCTCGCTCCCCTCGAAAGCCCGGGCGAGCCCCTGGACCTCGATGGGATCGCCGAGCGCCGTGCCGGTGCCATGCGCTTCGACGTAGCTGATGTCGGAGGCGGCCACCCTCGCGTCGGCGAGCGCCGCCCGGACCAGGCTCGCCTGCATGGACGCACTGGGTACGGTCAGACCGCCCGCCTGGCCACCGTGGTTGGTGGCGCTGCCCTTGATGACGGCGTGCACATGGTCGCCGTCGTCGAGCGCCGCCGTCAGCGGCTTCAGCAGCAGGACGGCGCCGCCCTCCGAGCGCACATAGCCGTTCGCCGACTCGTCGAAGGTCCTGCAGAGGCCGTCGGGCGACAGCATGCCCGCCAGGTGGTAGGCGATGCTGTTGGCCGGATGGCACAGGAGGTTGACGCCACCGACCAGGGCCGTGGTGCACTCCCCCGCGCGCAGGGCGCGCACCGCCGAGTGCACGGCCACCAGGGAGCTGGAACACGCGGTGTCCAGTTGGACGCTCGGGCCGCGCAGGTCGTAGAAGTACGAGACGCGGTTGGCGATGACCGCCATGGAGGTCGCCAGTCCGCTGTGCGCCCGTACGGGGAGCCGGTCCGTGTCCATGATCCGCTGGTAGTCCGACCCGCTGGCACCGACGAAGACGCCCATCGGCGCGCCGGCGACCGCGCCCGCGGGATATCCGGCGTCCTCCAGGCACGCCCAGGCCAGTTCCAGCATCCAGCGCTGCTGCGGGTCCATGCGCTGCCCCTCATAGGGCGTGATGCGGAAGAGGGGCGCCTCGAAGGATCCCGCGTCGGCGACGAATCCGCCGCGGTCGATCCCCGGGTGGGTGTCGGGGCCGATGCCTTCGGGCCACTGCCAGCGTCCGTCAGGCAGCGGCCCGACCGCGCAGCGCTCTTCTTCGAGGAGCTGCCACAGCGCGGTGGGATCCTCGATGCCACCGGGCAGCCGGCAAGCCATGCCGATGATCGCGATGTCGCGCTCATCGTGCTGCCCCGCGACCGCGGGGCGAGCCACGTCCTTGTCCCGGTCGGCGTCTTCGCCCCCGGCAGGGCGTCCGCCCCGGACGGCAGACCCGACACGACCGGGAGATCCGGCAGGGTGACGGGACTCGGCGGGCACCCCGGGTTCCTCGGGCTCGGGCTCGGCGATCGGTCCGGTTCGGATCGGTCGCGGTATGTCCGGCGTGTGGCTCGATCCCTCTTCCCTGAGGCCGTCGAGGTAAGAAATGATCCGTGCGCCGGTGTTGTGCTCGAAGAAGAAGAGTGAGTCGAGCTGAACGCCGAACCGGGTCTTTATCCTGTCCTGGAGATCAAGCAGGCCTGCGGAATCGAGTCCCAGCTCGAAAAGCGGGCTCTCCAGCGGGTTCGTGATTCCCTCGTGCCCATCGGAGCCACCGAGTACTTCCTCGATGAAATCCAGCACCTCGCGGTGCAGTTGACTGGTTTCGGGAATATCGACGGACAGCGCCGGGGCATCCTGTGAAAGATTCCGAACTCGCTCCCGACGGCGGGGGAGATCGTAGACCACGAGGACGCCGTTGCCTCCGTTGACGAGATCACCGGGGCGATATCCCGGAACGAGACAGCGAACCTCTGCCCCGTGCAGCTGATGCATACGCAATACGGTGTCGAGACAACGCCCTTGCTCGTTCGCCGCCCGAATGTACTCACGCAGTTCGAACTCCGGATGCCGCTTGAAGTCACGGCACCGCGTCACTCCCACCGCCACCTCGGCGCCCCCGGCCTCATGGCTCCACGTCAGCAGGTGTTCCAGCAGCATGTCGCCGAATCCCGAACTCTGCTCGTGGGGATCGATATTCAGCGAGAGCACATGCGCGACCGCGCCGTCGGGCCGGTGAAGCCGGTCGGCCGTATCGAATCGAACGGAGAGCAAGTCGTCCACGTTGTCGATGCGCTGAGAGTAGACGACACCCCGGACGACATCTTCGGACTCGACGACGAACTGTCCCGCAGGGTGAGCGAAAAGGCGCTGCTTGATGACCTGTTCGGATATTCGAAGATCCTCGGACCAGCAGAGGCTTTCCAGCTCCATGAGCCGAGGCATATCAGAGAGACGAGCGCTACGGACGACGCCCTTGCGATTCTTGAGCATGAATGAGTCCGACCCGCCCCCCGCGCCCGGCACTTCACAGTGACCGAACGACCATCTTTCTCGCCCCTGAAGGCCGTACCGATTGATCCGCGCGAGCGGGCCCGAGATCAAGTGCCGGGCGACTCCCCCTGCCTCACACCCCCTGTCACCGATGTGACGAACCGGGGATCCGACGGAACCCGACCGTGAACCAGAGGGGAAGCCTGCAGGAGCAAGCGAACAAAAGAAGCATAACTGGTAGTTGGGATCGGGCTTGAAACTTCCCCGTGATCCTGGACACGTTTCCGTCACGTGGCGAGGGCGTGGTCCGGTTCCGCCCCCCGACGGCGCCAGCGGGTCCGGCGAGGGGTGAAACAACCCCACTCGGGGGGCTTGGCCAGGTCAAGGCCCGTCCTCATGGCCCTCGCCCTGGACGCGTGCGTCCCTTGGGCGGAGCGCATGTTCAAAAGAAGGCCACCCCGCTGCCCACCGGACACCAAACCGTGTGACCAGGTTCGACGCATCACTTGATATCGGGTGTTAAAGATCAAGTTAGGGTGGCCGTCGCTCCAGTAAGGGCTTGTACGACGAAGGGTAAGAACTGTGGCTGGACTGCCCATGAGCAGTGGCTGGATCCGCCGGTTCCATCCGGCGCCGGAGGCAGGCACCCGCCTGGTCTGCTTCCCGCACGCCGGTGGGTCGGCCACGTTCTACTTCCCCGTCTCCCGGGCGATGTCCCCCGGCGTCGACGTCCTGGCGGTGCAGTACCCCGGTCGGCAGGACCGCATGTACGAGCCGCATGTGGACGACATTCCGACCCTGGCCGACCGGATCACCGAGGAGCTCGTACGCTGGGCGGACCGACCGCTGACCCTGTTCGGCCACAGCATGGGAGCGACGACAGCATTCGAGGTCGCGCGACGGCTCGAAGCCCGGGGGATCGTACCGCTGGGGTTGTTCGCGTCCGGGCGCAGGGCGCCCTCGCGCCATCGCGGCGAGCAGGTCCATCTGCTCGACGACGACGGGCTCATCAGGGAGTTGCGGCGGCTGAGCGGCACCGATGCGGAGGTGCTCGCCGACGAAGCGATTCTGCGCATGGTCCTGCCGGCCATGCGCAGCGACTACCGCGCCGTCGAAACGTACCGCTACGAGCCGGGTCCTCCGCTGAACTGCCCGGTCATCGCCTTGACGGCCGACGACGACCCCTTGGTGGAAGTGGCTGAGGCCAGGGCGTGGGCGCAGCACACGGTCGCCCCGTTCCGCATCCGGGTCTTCACCGGCGGGCACTTCTTCGTCAGTGCCCACGCGGAGAGCGTCGTGGGGGAGATCACCAGGCACATCGAGGCCGCGACGACGCGGCGCTGACCACGCGTCGGCAACGAGGGCAAGGAGCTGGGACCACTGGAACTCCACGAGTACGCGTTCTTCGACGCGGTCGGTCTGCGGGAGCTGATCCGGGACAGGGAGGTGACCGCGGCCGAGGTGGAGCAGGTGGCACGGCTTGCGCTGGAGCGGGCCGACGCCGATCTCAACGCGCTGACCCGGCCGTTGTTCGACCCGTCCCTGGCCCATGAGCCCGACGGGCCGCTGGGCGGGATCCCCTTCGTCATCAAGGACAGCGGCCCCTTCGCCCAGGGGGTGCCGTTCACGCTCGGCAGCCGCAGCATCAACGGCGCCTATGCGGTGGTCGACCACGACCTGATGGCCCGGTTCCGTGCCGCGGGTCTGGCGGCACTCGGGCAGAGCACCGCACCGGAGTTCGGGCTGAGCTTCGCGACCGAGTCGGTGCGCTACGGCCCCACCCGCAATCCCTGGGACCTCGAGCGCGGCGTGGGCGGGTCGAGCGGTGGCGCGGCCGCGCTCGTCGCCGCGGGTGCGGTACCGCTGGCGCACGCCAACGACGCAGGCGGCTCCATTCGTGTCCCGGCGTCCTCCTGCGGTCTCGTCGGCCTCAAGCCGAGTCTCGGGCGCACCCCGTGCGGGCCGCTGAGCGGTGAGGCCGCCTTCGGGCAGCTTGTGGAGTTCGCGGTGACCCGTACCGTGCGGGACACTGCGCATCTGCTGGACGCGGTCTGCGCGCCCGCGATCGGCGACAAGTACCAGGCGCCGTCGCCGGTGCGCCCGTACGCCGAGGCCATCCGTACCGATCCGGGGCGGCTGCGGGTGGCACTCACCACCTCGGCGTGGGCGGGCGGGTCGGTGGACGCGCAGGTGACGGAGACCACGGTGACCGTCGGCAAGGTGCTGGAGTGGATCGGCCACACGGTGACCGAGACAGAGCTGGACGTCGATGGTGAAGCGGTCGTCGAGGCCGCCATGCTCACCGCCGTCACCACAGGTGGCGCGGTGTTGAGGGGCGCGCCCCGCCGGCCCGACGCCTCGTCACTGGAAGCGGTGTCGCGTCGTGTGCTCGCCGAGACCGAGGCGTTCACCGCGCTGGACGTCATGAAGGCGATGGAGGCCCAGCACCGGGTGACCCGGCCCGTGGGCCGGTTCTTCCAGGAGTACGACCTGCTGGTCACGCCGACGCTGGCCCGGCTGCCCGCTCCGCACAGCACCCTGGACTACGACGATCCACACCATTCGGTGCGCTCCTGGCTGAGCCGCATCTTCACGCACGGGCCGTTCACCGCCACGTTCAACGTGTCAGGGAATCCGGCCGTCAGTCTGCCTCTCGGCCAGAGTGTGGAAGGTCTGCCCATCGGGGTGCAGCTCGTCGCGGCGCATGGCCGGGAGGACCTTCTGCTCCAGGTGGCCGCACAGTTGGAGCAGGCCGTGCCGTGGAAGGACCGCCAGCCGCCGGCGTACGTCGGCTGACACCCGGGGCGGCCGGGCGGGCAGGCGGGCAGGCGGGCAGGCGGGCAGGCGGGCAGGCGGGAGCGTGCCGTGAGCTCCGGCACCGCCCCGTCAGGGGCCGGAACCGGAGCACAGAGTCAGGAGAGTGGACCTCGCCCGCGGACGACGACCGCGGTGGCCAGGTGGCCGGGGCCCTCACCGGCCATGCTTTGCCACCGTCCCTCGAAGCGGTCGATCCGCTCCCCGGAGACGACCGGCCCGGGGACCTTGAGGGTTCCTGTGAAGGTTCCCCGGTTCGGATCGGGCTCGATCACGCACTCGCTGAAGTCCAGCCAGCGGCCGGTCAGCGGGTACCAGGCCTTGAAGACACTCTCCTTGGCGCTGAACAGCAGCCTGTCCCAGGCGATAGTGGGTTCGGCCGCAACGAGCCGTTCGAGGATGCCGCGTTCCTCGGGCAGCACCACCAATTCCGCCACGCCGTCGGGTACGGGGGCGTTCGGTTCGGCGTCCACGCCCACCGAGGCGATCGCCGAACGCCGGGCCACCGCCGCGGCGCGGTATCCGTCGCAGTGCGTCATGCTTCCGACCACGCCCTCGGGCCACTTCGGCGCGCGGTGCGCCCACGGCGGGCCTTCCCGGGAGGGCAGGATCGGCCCAGGTGCCACGCCGAGCTGGGCCAGCGCGATGCGCGCGCACCGCCGTACGGTCGCGAACTCCCGTCGTCGCGCCTCGACGGCGCCGGCCACAGCCTCGGCCTCCTGCGGGAACAGTGCGACGTCCGGTGGGTCGGTGAACAGCTCACTGACCATCACGTCGTCGGGGAGCAGCCGGCTGAGCAGCCCGCGTCGGCCGATGGCGGCGGTCATCGCATACTTCCCGGTCCGGGGAGTATGCGGCAGAGCCCGGCGGGCGCGACCGGCCGACGGCGCCACTCACGCGGATAACCGAGCGACACCTCGCGGTGAGGCACCCCGTCGCACTCGATCGTGCGTGGGATGTGCAGATGCCCGTAGACGACGGTGACCGCGCGGTACCGCACGTGCCAGTCGGCCGTGGCCTCGGTGCCGCACCACAGCGCGAACTCCGGGTAGTGCAGGACGCGGGTGGGCTCGCGCACCAGTGGGAAGTGGTTGACGAGCACCGTGGGCAGTGCGGGGTCGATCCGGTCCAGCCGCGAGCGAGTGTAGGCCAGCCTCGCCCGGCACCACGCCTCACGGCTGGGGTACGGGTCGGGGTGCAGCAGGTACTCGTCGGTGGCGACCACGCCCGCCTCATGGGCGACGTCGAGCGCCCCTTCCTTGGTGTACGTGCCTTCGGGCCGGAACGTGTAGTCGTACAGCACGAACAGCGGCGCGACCACGACCGGACCGCCGGCGCCCTGCCACACCGGGTAGGGATCCTCGGGCGTGACCACCCCGAGGCCGCGCAGGGTTTGGACCAGGTGCAGGTAGCGCTCCTCACCACGGAACCGGACCGGATCCTTCGGCGGGGTCCACAGTTCGTGGTTGCCGGGGGTCCAGATGACCTTGGCGAAGCGATCATTCAGTGTCCCGAGCGCCCACACGATGTCGTCGAAGATTTCCGCGACGTCTCCGGCGACCACCAGCCAGTCATCGTCCGACTCCGGTCGCAGACCTTCGACGATGTCGCGGTTCTCGGCATGGCGGACATGAAGGTCGCTGATGGCGAACAGACTCATCTCAGCGCCCCCGCCGCACCGTGATGGCCGCACTACCCGTCCTCATACACACCGCTTCCGTCCATGTCCCCTCCGCACGCTGCATCTGCGCATGTCCTGTCCCCCCACGCCGCCCCGCCCCGCGATGCGGAACGACACACGACCGTCCCACTCTACGTGCCCCGGTCCCAGAGGCCCGGGCACGTGGCACCTTGGCCGGCAAGGCCCCTGCGCGGCGCCGCCAGGAGTGTCCGCAGAGGCGCGGCGGCCGACAACGTCGCCCCGGTGCCCCTCATCCAGCCCTGCGCGCATCCGTGTCGGATGGCCCCGAAGATCTCAGTAGCGCGAGATTCATTTCAGTGGGTGAACGCTTTCAGCGTGGCCACTGATCGGGTGACGCTGGTGGCATGCGCAACGCACGAGACTCCCGTGCCGTTGGGGAGGTGTTCGAAGTCTCAACCCGCAGGCGCGGGAGCCGCGTTGGTTCCCTATTCTGCCGCACTCGCTCTGCCTCATGCGCTGGTCGAGTGGGTCACGATGCTCATCGTCACCCGCGAGGGTGGCCGTCGATGCAAGCTCCCGCCGCACCAACGTGCCCTGGTGGCTCCGGTGTACCTGCGTCGGCATGACCCCCTCGTGCAGCTCGCGGCCGGCTTCGGCATCCCAGTCGGCATCGCTCACGCCTACGTGGCGACCGTCGTCGACCTGCTCGCCGACCGCGCGCCCGGCCTGCTGCGCGCCCTGCGCGAGGCCGACTCGGACTATGTCTTGCTTGACAGCACGCTCGCAGAGTGCGACCGGGTCGGTGACAGCCGGGCCGGCTATTCCCCCAGGCATCGTCGGCACGGCGTGAACGTGCAGCTGCTGACCGGCCCGGCCGGACGGCTGCTGTGGATCTCACCTGCACTGCCCGGCCGCGTACACGACCTGACCGCGGCCCGCACCCACCGGATCATCCGGCTCTGCGAACGCCTGGGTGTCCCGGTCCTTGCCGACCGCACCTCCCTGGGAGCCGGCCCATGGGTGACGGCACCCCTCAGGCGCCCGCCGGGCCGCGACCTCACACCCACCCGGCAAACCGTCAACCGCGCGCTCTCGGCGGCGCGGGCACCAGTTCAGCGCGGCCTCGCACGACTGAAGTCATGGCGGATCTTCCGCGGAGCCCGGTGCAGCCCTAATCGAATGTCGTCAATCGCCGCCACCGCCCTCACCCTGGAGCAGCAACACTGAAAGAGCCCACTGAGCCGGGAAGCTGATCACTCGCCGGCAGGTTGGGCTGAGTCCGCTGTCGGCGGAAAACCCGAGGAAGGACGCGGCGGCCTGCCAGCATGACCCGATGAGCAAGCAGACGGCAGTACGCCGACTTGACCTGGGCTACTTCGTCCGGCCGGCATCGGAAACCGGTGGCTTGCAGCCTCGAGTTGAACCCGTCTTCGCCTATCTCGTGCAGCGTGACGAGGGGCTGCTTCTCTTCGACACCGGTGTCGGCGCTGCCGACCCAGAAACCGAAGCCCACTATCGCCCCCACCGCAGGCCGCTCGAGGGAGCCCTCGCGGCTGCAGGAGTCACCCTCGCGGACATAAACCTGGTTGTGAACTGCCACCTCCACTTCGACCACTGCGGCGGGAATCCCTTGCTGGGCGGCAAGCCCATCCTCGTGCAGTCCGTGGAGCTGGCCACAGCCCGCCGAGGCGGCTACACCATCGACGAACTCGTCGACTTCCCTGGCGCCACCTACCAGGAGATCACTGGAGAAACCGAGGTCTGGCCGGGGGTCTGGATCATCCCAACCCCCGGGCATACCGCCGGGCACCAGTCGCTCGTGATCCGGCAGAACGACGGCACCGTGGTCCTCGCCGGCCAGGCCCACGACTTCGCATCCCACTTCGCTTCGGACCATCTGGCCCGCCAGGCCGTCCTCCACGGCCTCGAACCGCCGCCTCCCACCTATCAGCCATGGCTGGAGCGACTCACTGAATTCGACCCCCGCCGCGTGCTCTTCGCACACGACTGCTCCGTCTGGGAACCGCCTCGGCACAGCGGTTGACGCCAGCCGCCCCAACTGCCATCTGATCAACCAGAGCAGCCCTTGGAATCGATCATCCAGAGAGTGGCGGGAAGCAGCACCTGCCTATCACGGCGTGATAGGCAGGGACTCGCATCTCCGCGCGTGCCTCATGTAGAGGGACGCCGGTGGCGCCGACACTCGTTGTTACGCTTTGACTTACAACTTGGCGCGAGTTCCGGGGCCGGCCAATCCCGGAACGCCACGGCCAGGTGTGTCAGCTCAGTGGGCGGTCCAGCCACCGTCGACCGGCAGTACTGCACCTGTGGGGCAGGACGCCGCTGGGCTGGCGAATAGAACTGCCGCGCTGAAGAGTTCATCGGGGCCGGCCCAGCGCCCCATGGGGCTTGGTGGCCGCGGAAGTCCCGGACATGCGGGTCGTCGTCGACGCCGTCGTTCAGCGGTGTACGGAAGGAGCCGGGAGCCGGCGCGTTGACGCAGATACCGGTGCCGGCGAGTTCGACGCCGAGGCCGGCCGCTGGTCAGGACCAGACCGGGCTCATCCTCGGAGACGAATACGAGGCTGTTGGCGATTGCGCCTACGTGGCACCCCAGGGCTTCGGCGGCCGCGCGTGTCGACTCCGTCAGCTCGCGTACTCGGCCCCCGATGCCTGCCTCAGCGAGGATGCGGGCCACCTCAATGCTGCGAGCGGGCAGGGACGTGCCTTCCTGGGGCGCCATGTAACTCCTTTATGCAGCGCCGCACTACCGCGTGTTCCACATACGGAGCCCTTTCCAACCTGACCGCCGAGATTCTCAAGATGTTGCCCAGCCCAGCCCAGCCCAGAGCATTCGACGCTCGACTCCGCCAACGGTAGAACCGCTGCTCAGGGAGCCGGGTCGGTTGCCACCGCAGTCCAGGAACCTTGCTTGACCAGAGCAGATGCCAGGTGGGAAAACGCTCACTGAGTTCCAAGAACGCCAGACCCGCGTGTCGGGGCACGGAGAGGGCTGAGGAGCGGGACGGATATCGTCTTGGCATGAAACAAGAGTTCGATCTTGCTGCATCCCTCGTCGACGGCGTCGAAGGACGCAGTGGTGCATGGAGCTTCATCCAGGGGTTCGCCGCCCACTGGGCCGGCGCCCTGAAGAGCAGCGACGGGTGGACGGAAGCCGATCTGGCAGCGGCCGAGGAGAGGCTGGGTGTTCGGCTGCCGGCCGCGCTGCGCGAGGCGTACCTGCTGTTCGGGCGCCGCCGGGATCTGACCAGCAATCACGATGTGCTGCTCGACCCGGCGGAGCTGTATGTGGACGATGCCAAGGAGGCCCTGGTCTTCCGGCACGAGAACCAGGGAGCCGCATCCTGGGGCATCCTCCTCGACAGCCTCCAGGACGACGACCCTGCGGTATTCATCCGGCTCGACCTGGCCGATAAAACCGCCGAGCGGTGGGAAAGCTGGCTGGAGCGTCTTTCCCTCTGCTTCGTCGAGATCGTTCTGTCGGAGTCCGTCCAGGCCGACGGAGAGTCGTGCGACTTCCTTGACCCCGACGATGACAGCACCGAACTGCTGGAGAAGAACTACGTCCAGCTGCCGTTCCCGGCCTATCCCCTCGGCGAGGAAGACCACGCGACTCGCTGGTTCCTGGGCCAGGACGCCCTGCTGCGCGACGACGGCATGGCCATCTTGGCCCGTGGCCGGACGGCAGAAGACCTCGACCGTGTTCGTGACCTGATCCCGGGCGACTGGCTCAACGACTATCGCTGACCGCGTTCAAGACTCCTGTCAGCCGAGCTTCCCCACGCCGGAGTCAGCCCAGAGGCTGCTGTTCGGCTCTGGCGCGGGTGGCGAGGTGGTAGACACCTCACGATGCCAACGCGTCAAGTTGTCCACGACCTCTTGCGGGGGTGACCGAACAGACAGGATCACCTGGTGCGAGAATCACGCCATGGCCATGGCACGGCATTGGTATGCCTCTTCTCCCCTCGTGGACGGTCTGCCATTGCTGGCGGAACCGGAGTTCTGGGCCGCGCACTTGGTGGAGCTGTACGAGGGTGCGCAGGTGGAGTCCTTCGGTGTGGACCCGGCGGACGTCGAAGTCATGCTGGAGTGCCTGTACGACAAGGCCGCTTGGCCGATGTTCCAGATTCCGCTCGCGGGCGGACACAGCATCTTCCTGTATTACAACAGCGGCGAGGAGTGCACCTCCACCGACTACTTCATCGTGCACCCCGACTGGCGGACGGATGGTCTGGTCCTGGCCAGCACGGACGAGGACCGGATCGGCCCCGGCCTGTGTTGGCCCGAACTCGCCGCGCTCCTGCCCGCCCCGGACGCCGGAGAAGGAGTGACCGACCCGCATGCCCGGCTGCTTCTGTTGCTGCCCGTCCTGGGCGACGCGAACGTGCCGGCGGAAGCCGTCACCCTGGTGAAGCAGGCTCTGAAGGCTCAAGGTACCCCGGACGATTGTGAGCCTCTGGCCCGGCACCTCCTGCGGGGACACCCCATGTGGGGAGCTGCAGACTGGCTGTTTGACGAGGATGAGCGCGCCTGGATCTGCGCAGGCGAACACAGCCCCCGCAGGATTCCACTAGGTGATGTTTCTCGGATCTCCTGACGTGAGTGGGGTGTTGAGGTCAGGCTGGCTGCATGGGCCGTGGGGATCTGACGAACGCGGAGTGGGAC
>NZ_JBSFUB010000081.1:0-32605 GCF_053591575.1 Streptomyces altiplanensis
GGGGGTGGCCGGCGGACCGGTGGTCGGGATGCGCAGCGCCCACGGGTTGCGGCGCCCCCGCACCGGAATGTCCGGTGCGGGGCGCCCCCTTTCCCGCTCCTGGGCCCCGGGCCCCGAGTCCTGCCCCTACGGGCGCCGGGCGGAGGCCCAGAGCCTGCGGCAGGACAGCAGGGCCGCCGCGACGAGCAGGGCGTTGCGTACGACCATGAGCGCGCATCCCAGCGGCGTGCCCGTCACCACGTCGTTGTACAGCACCGGGTAGGCGAGCGTGCTCACGGCGGCCGCGGGCAGCAGCAGCGCCGCGACCGGGCGCTGGGTGGTGGCCCGCGAGGTGAGGCAGACGGCGGCCAGGCCGAGCAGCCAGACCAGGTACTGCGGGCTGATCACCCGGCTGGTGACGGTGAAGAGCAGCACGGCGGCCAGCGCGGCGTCGAAGGGGGTGGCCGGTGTCCAGCGGCGGGCCCTGACGCGCCACAGCAGCAGCCAGCAGAAGGCGGCGGCCGTGGCGAGGAGGGAGGCGTGGGCGAAGGAGGAGACGTACGGCCCGGTGAACTCCATGGCGCCGTACCGGTATTCGACCTTGCCCGGCCAGCCGGCCGACCGGGCCAGGGACAGTACGGTGCCGGCGACCGACTCGATCTGCACGCCCCTGCTGCCCTGCTGGCGCAGGAAGCCGAAGGTGTGCGAGAAGACGGACGCGAGGACGGCGAGCAGCGCCGCCGCGCCGGCGGCGGCGGACAGCCAGGCGCGGCGGGTGGTACGCCCGCGGGGGGCGCCCAGCAGTACGAGGACCGGCCAGAGCTTCACCGTCGCACCGAGCCCGGCGAGCACACCGCCGACGCGCGGACGGCGGTGCATGCGGAGCAGGGCCAGGGCGGCGAGGGCGGTGACCTGGACGTCGTACCGGACGAGGGGCAGATGCAGGAGCAGCGGCAGGGCGCCCACCCACATCCAGGCACCGGCCGTGGAGCGGCCGGGGCGCCGGCCCGCGCGCGCGAGGGCGACGGCGAGCAGCGCGTCGGCGGCCAGGGTGAGGAGGAGGAACGCCTGGAAGTACGTGAGCCAGGGCAGGGCGCCCGGCCCGAGGATCACCAGGGCCGCGCCGGGCGGGTACTGCCACATGGCGTCGTCCAGGGGGAAGCCGCCCCGGACGAGCTGCTCGTACCAGCGGTGGTAGATCTGGTGGACCTCGCCGTTGATCGTGCCCACGTGGAAGACACCGAGGGGCTGCGCGAGCAGGGCGAGCATGGCGAGGCGGGTGGCGGCCCAGACGGCACCGAGCCTGCGGGCGCAGCGGCGCGCGGCGGCCGCGGAGGTGGGGGAGCCGGGCAAGCCGGGGGCGGTGTGCGCGTCGGTGGCCGCGATCTGCTGCGTCGTCATCAACGCGCACTTTAGCCACCCTTGGGCTGTTCCTGCGCCTTTGTGTGCGCCGCGTAGGCGGCGACGTTCTTCGCGGGCCCGTTCGTTCGTACCGTCCCGGCCGGGATGCCGGACGGCGGCCCGGTCGTGGGGACCGGGCCGCCGTGGTGGGTGCGGGTGTGCGGGCGGGGCTACTTCACCGCGCCGGCCATCACGCCGGACACGAACTGCCGCTGGAACGCGAAGAAGACGATCAGCGGGATGATCATCGAGATGAAGGCGCCGGGCGCCAGGATGTCGATGTTGTTGCCGAACTGGCGGACCTGGCGCTGGAGCGCCACCGTGATCGGCGGGCTGGCCGAGTCGGCGAAGATCAGCGCGACCAGCATGTCGTTCCAGACCCAGAGGAACTGGAAGATGCCGAGCGAGGCGATGGCCGGGCCGCCGAGCGGCATCACGACGCGCGTGAACAGCCGGATCTCGCCCGCCCCGTCGAGGCGCGCCGCCTCCAGCAGTTCCTTGGGGATCTCCGCGAAGAAGTTGCGGAGCAGGAAGATCGCGAAGGGCAGGCCGAAGGCGACGTGGAAGAGGACCACGCCCGCCGTGGTCTCGAAGATGCCGATCTTGCCGAAGAGTTCGGACACGGGGACGAGGGCGACCTGCACGGGCACCACCAGCAGGCCGACGACCACCAGGAACCACCAGTCGCGGCCCGGGAAGTCCATCCACGCGAAGGCGTACCCGGCCAGTGAGCCGATCACCACGACCAGGACGGTCGACGGGACGGTGATCATGATCGTACTGAACAGGGAGTCGACGACGGTGTTGTTGTCGAGGAGGCTGGCGTAGTTGTCCAGGGTGAGGTCGGAGGGCGCGGAGAAGACCTTCCACCAGCCCGTCTCCGCGATGTCGGTGGGGCTGCGCAGCGACGAGAAGAGCAGCCCGATCGTCGGCATCAGCCAGAACAGCGCGACCAGGATCAGGAAGACCCGCATCGCGCCGCCGCCCGCGCGCGCCGCGATCCGCGCCGGGAGGGACTGCCTGGGCTTCGTACTCGTGAGGGTCACCGGCGGCTCTCCTTTCGCATCCGGCGGATGTTGAAGAGCATCACCGGGACGACCAGCAGCAGGAGCAGCACGGCGATGGCGCTGCCGACGCCGGGATCCGCGTCCGTGCCGAACGACGAGCGGTAGAGCTGGAGCGCCAGCACGTTCGCGTCGTCCTGGGACGACCCCGGCGCGATGATGAACACCAGGTCGAAGATCTTCAGTACGTTGATCATCAAGGTGACCAGCACCACCGCGAGGACGGGTGCGAGCAGCGGGACCGTGATGCGGCGGAACACCTGCCACTCGTTGGCGCCGTCGACCCGGGCCGCCTCCAGCAGCTCGCGCGGCAGCCCCGCGAGCCCGGCCGCGATCAGCACCATCGCGAAGCCCGCCCACATCCAGACGTAGGAGCCGATGATGGCCGGGGTCACCAGGCCCGGGCCGAGCCAGTCGACGCCGTTGTACGGCTCCCGGAAGTTCGAGGCGGGCAGGCGCAGCTCGGCCCCGTCGGCCTTCGCGGAGAGCGTGAAGGTGCCGTCGGCGCCGGCCGTGGCCGAGTCGACGACCTTGCCGTCCTTGACCGCCTCGACCTTGATGCCCTTGAGGCCGAACTCCTTGGGGTCGATGGTGTTGGGCTTGCCGCCGCCGCCCTTCGTGAAGTCCAGCCAGGCCGTGCCGGTGACCTTGCCGGGCCCGGCCTCGGCGGGCGCGGCGGTCTCGGCGTCGCCCGGCATCTTGGCGGGCGGTACGCCGACCAGCGGCAGCAGGACCTGCTCACCCGCCCTGACCGGCTCCTTGGTGACGAAGGACCCGCCGCCGCCCGCCTTCAGCGGATGGACGGGCAGCGGGCGCGCCTTCGGGAAGCCGGCCGACTCGGAGAACATGTCGTGGACGCTCACCGCGACGGCGTTGGCGACCCCGCGCTCCGGATTCTGTTCGTACACCAGCCGGAAG
This sequence comes from Streptomyces altiplanensis, assembly GCF_053591575.1. Taxonomy (NCBI): domain Bacteria; kingdom Bacillati; phylum Actinomycetota; class Actinomycetes; order Kitasatosporales; family Streptomycetaceae; genus Streptomyces; species Streptomyces altiplanensis. The sequence goes on from NZ_JBSFUB010000081.1 coordinate 3,363, forward strand.
ATGATGCCCGCCGCGAGCATCGAGATCGCCATCGGCATGAAGACCAGCAGCTTGAACGCCGTACCCCAGCGGATGCGTTCGGTGAGTACGGCGAATATGAGGCCCAGCGCGGTCGAGACGGCCGGGGCGACGACCACCCAGACCGCGTTGTTCTTGACGGCGGTCAGGATGGTGTCGTCGGTGAAGATCTCGACGAAGTTGTCGAGGCCGGCGAAGCTGTCGCCCGACTTGTCGAAGAAGGACCGGTAGACCGAGTACCCGATCGGGTAGACCACGAGCGCGCCGAGCAGCACCAGGGCGGGCAGCAGGAAGCCGGCCGCCATCGCTGTGCGCGTGCCTGTCACGCTCTTGCGTGTGCCGTTGCCGGCGGGGGGCGGCGTGACCTTCGCGGCGCCCCCCGCGGTCGCTGACGTCATCGCGTCAACCCGTCAGCTCTTGTACGCCTTGGCCGCGTCGGACTCCAGCCGCTGCTGGGTCCCCGCGATGTCCTTCGGGTTCTTCAGGAAGTCCTGGAGCGCCTTCCACTCGCCCTTGCCGGGCGTGCCGCCGAACGACTGCGGGGCCTGGTCCGACATGTCGAAGCGGAAGTCGTCGCCCGCCGCGATCAGCGCCTTCGCGATGTCGCGCTGCACGTCATTGGGGTACGCCGCCACGTCCAGGGCCTTGTTGGGCGATACGAACCCGCCCGCCCGGGCCCAGATCTCCGCCGCGTCCGTCGAGGCCAGGAAGGTCAGCAGCGCCTTGGCGCCCTTCGAGTCCTTGAGCGCCACGGCCGCGTCGCCGCCGGTCACCACGGGGGACTCGTCGCCCACCGCCGGGAACGGGAACACCTTGGCGTCGGTCCCGATCTTCGCCTTCGTCTGCGCGATGTTGATCGAGACGAAGTCGCCCTCGAAGACCATCGCGGCCTTGGGCTCGTCGGCGAACGTCTGGGTGACGGACGCGGGGAACTCGGTCTGCAGGGCCCCGTCCTGGCCGCCCGCGATGAGCTCCTTCTTGCCGAACAGCTCGGCGAGCGTGGTCAGCGCGTCCTTCACGGACGGGTCCGTCCACTTGATCTTGTGCTGGGCCAGCTGGTCGTACTTCTCGGGGCCCGCCTGGGAGAGGTAGATGTTCTCGAACCAGTCGGTGAGGGTCCAGCCGTCCGCGCCGCCCACCGAGACCGGGGTGACACCGGAGGCGGAGATCGTCTCGGCGGTGGAGAGGAAGTCCTTCCAGGTCTTCGGCTCCTGCGCGCCCGCGTCCTCGAAGGCCTGGGTGTTGTACCAGACCAGGGACTTGTTGGCGGCCTTGAAGTACACGCCGTACTGCTTGCCGTCGACCGCGCCGATGTCCTTCCAGCCCTGCGAGTAGTTCTTGTCCAGCTGGGCCTGGGTCGCGGCGTCGACCGGCTTGGCCCACTTGCGCTCGACGGCCTGCTGGAGCGCGCCGACCTGCGGCAGCATCGCCACGTCGGGCGGCGAACCGCCCGCGATCTTCGTGCCGAGGAAGTTGACGATCGGGTCCTGGGCCGGGACGAAGGTGACCTTCGCGCCGGTGCGCTTCTCGAACTCGGTGAGTACCTTGGTGAAGTTCTCCTGCTCGGGGCCCGTCCAGACGGCGGCGACCTGGACCTCTTCGCCGTTCAGTTCGGGCAGTTCGACGGTGGCCGCGGGATCCTTCGTGTTCCCCGCGGCGCCCTCGTTCTTGTCCTTCTCCTGGTCGCCACCGCAGGCGGTGAGGGCGAGCGTGCTCGCGGCGATCATCGCCAGGGCAGCCCTCCGAGCCCTGCGTCCCCTGGGTGTGCGAAGAGTTGTGCGCATGCCTGCCCCGTCTCTCCTGTGCGCGTACGGACCGGCGCAGCCTCGAGAGAACCACTGGCGCCGATGCCGGTCTAGCTGTCCCGTGGGTCAGTCCTACGCCCGGCTGTCGGCCCCGGCAATAGTGCCTTCCGCATCAACCGGGTGATCGTAATGGGCCTGTGACGTTCAGTCAGGCGTCACCGGGGGCGCCGAGGGGCGGCAGCGGGGTCGCGTTCACCGTGCGGGCGGCCCGGTCCAGGGCGCTGGCCAGCAGGGCGAGGTCGGTCGGCCCGTTGCCCAGTTCGCGCACCGGGCGGCGGGCCGGCGGATCGCCCATCCGCTCCCACTCCAGGGGGACGACGGTGGGGCGCAGCGTCGCCGTACGCGGAATGCGGCCGGTGACCCGGCCGCCCTGGAACGGGGTCACGGCGGCGTCCGGGCGGTGCAGGCCGCCGCGTCCCGGTGCGGGCTCCTCGGGGGCGGGTGCGGACGGCGGGGCGTCCAGCACCACGCGCAGCCGCGCGCCGCGCGCGAGCTCGGTGTCCGCCGTGCGGTCGGGTCTGGCGGATGTGACCACCAGGTGGACGCCCAGCCGCTCACCGTCCCTGGCCACCGCCTCCAGGGCCCGTACGACGGAACCGGCCGCGGGCCGGCCCGTGCTGCCGAGGGCGGGGGCGACCAGCGCGTCGAAGTCGTCGACCAGGACGACGAGGCGGGGGAGGGGCGAGGGCCCGGTGTCGGCACGGGCCTGGCGCTCCCGGGACGCGGTGGTCCGCAGGCGCAGCGTGCCGCTGGGGGGCGAGTCCAGGTCGCCGTGGAGTTCGGCGGCGCTGGGGCGGCGCTGGCCGACCATGCGGCCCGACACCTCGCGGTGCGTGTGCCACTCGGCGAAGCCGGTGGAGCCGAGGAGCTCGTGGCGGCGCTTCAGTTCCGCGCCCAGGGCCTGGGCGAACTCCCGCATACGGACGGGGTCGGAGGCGACGAGGTGCGTGGAGACGTGCGGGAGCTCGGTGCAGGCGCGCAGGCCTTCGCCGCGTTCGCCGCCGGCGCCGTCGACCAGGACGAGACCGAGACGGTCGGGGCGGGCCGCGGCGGCCAGTGAGGCCGCGACGGAGCGCAGCAGCTCGGTGCGGCCGCTGCCCGCCGGGCCCTCGATGAGCAGGTGCGGGCCCTCGGCGGTCAGGTCTACGCAGAGCGGGCCGCGCGGGCCCGCCCCCAGCACCGCCCACGCGCGGGTGGCGCCGGGCGCCTGGCCGTCGTCGGCGGCTGCCGCCCAGCGGGCCATGAGGGAGGCGGGGGTGGCCCTGGCCAGGCCCAGCTCGTCCAGGAGGCGCGAGGACGCGGGGAGGGCTGCCGCGCGGCCGGGCCGGCCGGCGGCGGGCCCGTCCGTACGCAGCGGGGCGAGCGCCCGCGCGAAACGCTCCGCCCAGGCGGCGGACACCGCGTCCACCGCGGCGAGCGTGCCGTGCCCCGCGGGCTCGCCGCCCGCCGTGCGCAGCAGTCGCAGCGCGGTGGCCACGTCGCCGCTGAGCAGGGCGGCGGCGCCGCATTCGCGGAACGCGGGCGAAGCGGCGCAGGCGGCCTCGTAGGTCGCGGTGACCGGGGAGAGGGGCGACGCGGCGGCCGTCTCGGCGAGGCAGACGAGGTGGATGCCGGACGCCGCACCGGTGGCGGCGAGCCGGGCGGTGGCCTCGCGCAGGCCCACGGAACCGGGGTCGCCGTCGACGACGACCACGGTGTACGGCCCGTGGTCCGGGCCCTGCTGCTCCTCGTCCGTCCGGCGCACCAGCTCGGCGATCCGGGCAGTGGCCTGGTCCCGGTCGTAGGCGAGGAGCAGCCGGCAGTCCTGGCCGTGGGCGGGCCGCAGGTGCGGCAGCCAGCCGAGCCAGCCCCACTCGGCGGTGCGCTCCTCCAGCGGCCTCGCCCGGTCCGTGCTGATCAGGACGATTTCGAGGTCGGCGGGGGAGTGCAGCGCGGCGAGCTGCGCCACGACGGACCTGGCCAGCCCGGCCAGCCGGGCCCGGGGCCCGGCGAGCCCCAGGGCGCCGACTTCCCGGAGCCCCACGGTCACCGGCACGGCGGGCAGCGGGCGTCCGCCGCCGGGCACGGCCCGGTCGGCGGTGCCCAGCCGCAGTACGAGCGCCTCGGGGTGCCCGGGGTCGCGCTCCCACAGCCGGGAGCCGGGGCCGAGCGCGGTCAGCAGCAGCGAGGCGGGGTCGGGCCAGGCGTCGGGCCGGGTGGCGGGCCAGGGGGCCGCGCCCGCGCCGGCCGGTGGCATCCCGAGCGGGGTGACCTCGGCGGGCGCGTACTCGTCCACGGGCTCCGTCCGGCCTCCGGCGAGCCGCCGGGCCCAGTTCCCTATGCCGCCCCGCCGGCGCGTGGTGCCGGGCTGCGCCCCGCCGCCGTGGGTGACGTCTCCCGCGGCGTGCGCGCTCCGCGGGCCGGGCTGTGCCCCGGGTGCCGTGGCTTCCGGCTGCGGGGGCTCCGGGGCCGGCACCGCGTCCGTGCGCCCGGAGACCCGGCGGCCGCCGGGGGCCGCGGCGGCGCGGCCCGTGCCGGTCGTGTAGGCCGTCGGAGCGCTGGGCGCGGCGCCCGGGCGGTGCTGCTCCGGCGTCGGACCCTGTGCGGGGGGTGTGCCGCGGTCCGGGGCGTCCGGGGTGCGGGTCACACGGAGGTGGCCCTCGCCGTCCGGGGTGGTCGGGAGGGACGGGGGACGGTCGCCGGGGGCCAGGCGCAGGGCCGACTCGCCGACACGCAGCAGCGCGCCCGCGGGGAGCGGGACCGGATGGCCGGTGAGTTCCTCGCCGTTCAGCAGGGTGCCGTTGGTGGAGCCCAGGTCCGCCACCGTGACCCGGCCGTCCTCCGCCAGGGTCACCGCGCAGTGCAGCCGTGACACGTCCGGGTCGTCCAGCGGCACATCCGCGTCCGCGGAGCGGCCGATGCGGATCTGGCCGCTGTGCAGGAGGTGGACGCCTCCGGCGTCCGGGCCCGCCACGATGTGCAGCCGGGCCGGGGCGTCCGGTGTCCGGTCGGGGAGGGCGTCGGCCTCGGGCGCCGGTGTGTAGAGGGACAGCACCGCCCCGTCGACCAGCGGCGGCTCGCCGAGCGCGCAGCGCTGCGTGTCGAGCCGCTCCCGCCCCGCGTAGACCACCACGGCGCCGGTGCTCTCGGGGCCGGAACCGGGACCGGAGACGGCCGCGGCCAGGCCGGAGGCGACCGCGGCCAGCGCGGTCCCGGCGGGGGCGGTGACGAGCACGTCGCAGGCGCGCCCGGTGGCCGGGACACCCTGGAGGTCCTGGGCGCCGGCGTGCGCGCCGTGCGGGCTCTGGCCGCTGCGCGGCGCGAGGACGGTCAGCCGGATCTGCATCGCGTCAGCGGTCCCTTCTGCGCGAAGTGCCCGGCAGGGGTGCCGCCCTGTGATTCCCCCCACCCGGCACGGACGCGTCGTCCGGTACAGGTCGGCACGTGGCGCGGGGCTCCCGACCCCACAGTCCGTGCTGCAGGCATCCTCGCACCTGCCACCGACAACACGCCCGTCGCCCACCTCCAAGTGATCTTGAATGGTCGACTGTGGACGTAAAAGTGCCGGCTTGGGACCGTCAGTGACGGGTGTGGCACGTGAGTTCGGCAACCATCCGTGCGGTACGGGCGTCTTCCCTGCGAACACGGCCCGACCGTGCCCCGTTCGGAGGCAGGCGGGCGGCATTACAGTGGGTCGGGACCACGGGCCCGAACGCCCGGGACGACGTGAGACCACGAGCAGCGAGGAGCACATACGTGCGGCCGGTAGGCAGCAAATACCTGCTCGAGGAGCCGCTCGGGCGCGGCGCCACGGGCACCGTCTGGCGAGCCCGCCAGCGTGAGACCGCGGGCGCCGAGGCGGCCGTGGCCGGCCAGCCCGGCGAGACCGTCGCGATCAAGGTCCTCAAGGAGGAGCTCGCGAACGACGCGGATGTGGTGATGCGCTTCCTGCGCGAGCGGTCCGTGCTGCTGCGCCTCACGCACCCCAACATCGTGCGGACCCGCGACCTCGTCGTCGAGGGCGATCTGCTCGCTCTGGTGATGGACCTCGTGGACGGCCCCGACCTGCATCGCTATCTCCGGGAGAACGGCCCGTTCTCGCCGGTGGCCGCGTCCCTGCTCACCGCGCAGATCGCGGACGCGCTCGCCGCCAGCCACGCCGACGGCGTCGTCCACCGCGACCTCAAGCCCGCGAACGTCCTGCTCGACGAGCGCGACGGCCAGATGCACCCGATGCTCACCGACTTCGGCATCGCGCGCCTCGCGGACTCCCCGGGACTCACGAGGACGCATGAGTTCGTCGGTACGCCGGCGTACGTCGCCCCGGAGTCGGCCGAGGGCCGTCCGCAGACATCCGCCGTCGACATCTACGGCGCCGGCATCCTGCTGTACGAGCTGGTCACGGGGCGTCCGCCGTTCGCGGGCGGTACGGCGCTGGAGGTGCTCCACCGCCATCTGAGCGAGGAGCCCCGCCGCCCCACCACCGTCCCCGAACCGCTGTGGACGGTCATAGAGCGCTGCCTGCGCAAGGAACCGGACGAGCGGCCCAGCGCCGAGAACCTCGCCCGCGCCCTGCGCACCGTCGCGGCCGGCGTCGGCGTGCACTCGACGTCCGCGCAGGTCGAGGCGGCCATGGGTGTCGGCGCGCTGCTCGCGCCCGACCCGGCCCCCGCGCCGGTCCCCGAGACCCCCGGCGCCGCCGACCCGACCCAGGTGCTGCCGAGCAACGCCGGGTCGTACGACCCGGCCGCCGCGACCAGCGTCCTGCCGTCGACCGGCGCTCCCCGGCCCCCGTACGGCGCCGCCGACCCCACCGCCGTCATGCCGCCCGTGCCGCCGCGCCCCGACGGTGCGCCCGGCACCCCGGGCCCCGAGGACCCGCACCCCTGGCAGAACCAGCTGCGCGCGGCCCGCGACCGCAACGAGCAGACGCAGGTCCAGTACCTCGACCCGAGCCAGGACCCGCTGCGCCGCCGCCCCCAGCGCCAGCCGCAGCAGCCGCCCCACCAGCCTCAGCCCCAGCGGCCCCCGCAGCGTCAACAGCAGCAGCGCCCCCAGCAACAGCCGCAGCGCTACGCCCCGCCGCCCCCGCCGCAGCACCAGCAGCCCCAGGCGCCGCCCCCGCAGCAGCGGTACGCACCGCCCCAGCAGCCCGCCCCGCCGGCCCCGCGCCCGCCGCGCGAGCCGCGCCGCCGCAGCGCCAATCCGATGCGGATCCCGGGTCTCGGCTGCCTCAAGGGCTGCCTGTTCACGCTCCTCCTGCTGTTCGTGGCGTCCTGGCTGGTCTGGGAGCTGACCCCGCTCCAGGAGTGGATCGGCACGACGAAGGGCTTCTTCGCCCAGATCGGCGACGTGATCGACGAGATCACGAAGTTCTTCAGCGACCTAGGCGGCTCCACCGGCAGCTGAATCGGCCGAGTCAGTTGATTTGTCGACTTCTGGGGGTGTATTTCGCCCCCAGAAGTGAAGGTTGGTGCCATACGGCGCGCAGGACGCCCCGGCACCCGCGTAGCCTCGGGGCGACCGTCGGCCGCTGAGGGAGCACAGTCTTGGCACGGAAAATCGGCAGCCGGTACACGGCCCACCAGATCCTTGGTCGGGGCAGTGCCGGCACGGTGTGGCTCGGCGAGGGGCCCGAGGGCCCCGTCGCCATCAAGCTTCTGCGCGAGGACCTCGCGTCCGACCAGGAGCTCGTCGGGCGCTTCGTCCAGGAGCGCACCGCGCTGCTCGGACTCGACCACCCCCGCGTCGTCGCCGTCCGCGACCTCGTCGTCGACGGCAACGACCTCGCGCTGGTGATGGATCTCGTGCGGGGTACGGATCTGCGTACCCGGCTCGACCGTGAGCGGCGTCTGGCGCCCGAGGCCGCCGTCGCCATCGCCGCGGACGTCGCCGACGGGCTCGCCGCCGCGCACGCGGCCGGCGTCGTCCACCGCGACGTGAAGCCCGAGAACATCCTCCTGGACATGGAGGGCGCGCTCGGGCCCGGCGGCGCGCACCCCGCGCTGCTGACCGACTTCGGCGTCGCCAAGCTGATCGACACCCCGCGCCGCACCCGCGCGACGAAGATCATCGGTACGCCCGACTACCTCGCCCCCGAGATCGTCGAGGGCCTGCCGCCCCGCGCCGCCGTCGACATCTACGCCCTGGCGACCGTGTTGTACGAGCTGCTGGCGGGCTTCACCCCCTTCGGCGGAGGTCACCCCGGCGCCGTGCTGCGCCGCCACGTCACCGAGACCGTCGTCCCCCTCCCCGGCATCCCCGAGGAGCTGTGGCAGCTCCTCGTCCAGTGCCTGGCGAAGGCCCCCGCGTCCCGTCTGCGCGCCTCCGAGCTCTCCGCCCGCCTCCGCGACCAGCTCCCGCTCCTCGCCGGAATGGCGCCGCTGGACGTGGACGAGCCGGGCTCGGAGGACGAGCAGGCGCAGTACGAGGCGTACGACGAACCGTCCCGGCAGCCCCTCACGCCCGCCGCGCCGCGCCGCCGCGGCGCCGTCCCCCTGGTGCCCGGTTCGGCCCCGGACTCCAACCGCGACACCCATACGAGCATGCGCGTCCCCGCCCCCGACGAGCTGGCGGGCGGCGCCCGCGGCACGGCCCGCGCCCCCCGGGCCGCGGGCCAGCGCCGCCCCGGCTCCGCCCGCAACAAGCCGGGGGCCGTCCGCAGGCGGCGTCTCCTGCTCGGCGGCGCGGCGGTCCTGGTCGCCGCCGCGATAGGCGTGGGCGGCTGGCTGGCGGCGACGGGCACCGGCCCGGAGCCCGTTCCGCAGGACACGAAGCAGTCGTCTCCGTCACAGCCGTAGCACGGGCGCGCGGCCTGCGCTCCCGGGCGAGGGGAACGTACGGCCGCCCAGCCGTTACGCTGGACCCGTGGCAGTCGTCGATGTATCCGAAGAGCTCAAGTCCCTCTCCTCGACCATGGGGTCGATCGAGGCCGTCCTGGACCTCGACAGGATGAGGGCCGATATCGCCGTGCTCGAGGAGCAGGCCGCGGCCCCGTCCCTGTGGGACGACCCGGACGCCGCGCAGAAGATCACGAGCAAGCTCTCCCACCTCCAGGCCGAGCTGCGCAAGACCGAGGCCCTCCGCAGCCGGATCGACGATCTCTCGGTGCTCTTCGAGCTGGCCGAGCTCGAGGACGACGCCGACACCCTCGCGGAGGCGGAGTCCGAGCTGATCGCGGTCCGCAAGGCGCTGGACGAGATGGAGGTGCGTACGCTCCTCTCCGGCCAGTACGACGAGCGCGAGGCCCTGGTCAACATCCGCGCCGAGGCCGGCGGCGTCGACGCCTCCGACTTCGCCGAGCGGCTGATGCGCATGTACCTGCGCTGGGCCGAGCGCCACGGGTACGCCACCGAGGTCTACGAGACGTCGTACGCCGAAGAGGCCGGCATCAAGTCGGCGACCTTCGTCGTCAAGGCGCCGTACGCCTACGGAACGCTCTCCGTGGAGCAGGGCACCCACCGCCTCGTCCGCATCTCCCCCTTCGACAACCAGGGCCGTCGCCAGACGTCCTTCGCGGGAGTCGAGGTGCTGCCGGTCGTCGAGAAGACCGACCACATCGAGATCGACGAGTCCGAACTGCGGGTCGACGTCTACCGCGCGTCCGGCCCCGGCGGCCAGGGCGTCAACACCACGGACTCCGCGGTCCGCCTGACGCACATTCCGACCGGCATCGTCGTCTCCTGCCAGAACGAGCGCTCCCAGATCCAGAACAAGGCGAGCGCCATGAACGTCCTCCAGGCGAAGCTCCTCGAGCGCCGCCGCCAGGAGGAGCAGGCGCTGATGGACTCGCTCAAGGGCGACGGCGGCAACTCCTGGGGCAACCAGATGCGTTCGTACGTCCTGCACCCCTACCAGATGGTCAAGGACCTGCGTACGGAGTTCGAGGTCGGCAACCCGCAGGCGGTTCTCGACGGCGAGATCGACGGCTTCCTGGAAGCCGGAATTCGCTGGCGCAAGCAGCAGGAGAAGTAAAGCTCGCTTTGTCGACACAGCAACTGCCGTCCTTGAGGCGGCAGTTGCCTTTTGTGTCACAGTCGCATTCCTGTACGCCAGGCAACTGCTTTCATTTCGGGCATTGTGCACGCAATGACCTTGACGCCCCCTTTAAAAGTGGCAAAGCTGGCGCGTGGCATGCGTATCTCCGGGGCGTGTGTGACCGGGGGAAATTTACAAACCCCCAGTGTCTGTCGCCCTGTGCGCTGCTCCACTGACGAATTCAGCTACTGGGGGTAGCAAGCAGATGACCAAGAAGACGCGGATCCGCGTTGCGCGCATAGCAGCCGGTGCGGTGATCGCCGCCGGTGCTTCGCTGACTGCCGCGGGCGCCGCTTCGGCCGTCGGTATCGGGGTCGACGTCGCCGGCCTCAATGCCGAGGCCAGTGTTGACCAGGAGGGCCTCGACATCTCCCTCGCCGCCGACCCGGAGGACCCGGCCGACCCGGCCGATCCCGCGGACCCGGCGGACCCGGCCGATCCTGCTGACCCGGCCGACCCCGCGGACCCGGCGGATCCGGTGGACCCGCCGACCGACCCGGTGGACCCGCCCACGGATCCGGTGGACCCGCCGACCGACCCGGTGGACCCGCCCACGGATCCGGTGGACCCGCCGACCGACCCGGTGGACCCGCCCACGGACCCGGTGGACCCGCCGACCGACCCGGTGGACCCGCCGACCGACCCGGTGGACCCGCCCACTGACCCGACGGACCCGGTCGACCCGCCCACCGACCCGGGCAACCCCGGCGGCAACGGGAACGGGAGCAACGGCGGCAACGGGAACGGCGGCAACGGCAACGGCGGTAACGGGAACGGCGGCAACGGCGGCTCCACGACCGGCGGCAACGGCGGTTCCGCGACCGGCGGCAACGGCGGTTCCGCGACCGGCGGCAACGAGGCCGGCACCACCACGACCGGTGGCGGTGACGGCGACGCCGGCACCTGCACCCTCGACCTCGACGGTGCCGAGTGCGAGGACAACACCGACACCGACAGCGCCGGCTCCCAGCCGGTGGCACAGGGCAAGGCCAAGGAGGAGCTCGCCGAGACGGGCGCCGCCGAGACCTCGTTCCTGCTGATCGGTGCCGCGACGATGATCGCCGGTGGCATCGGCTTCCGCATGCTGCCGCGCCTGGTCGGTGGCGGCCGCACCGTCGCCTGAACCACCTAGGCGTACAAGAAGGGCCCGGAGCGCACTGTGCGCTCCGGGCCCTTCCCCGTGGGTCCGTATCCGGCCCCCAGAGGGGCCGTAGAGGCGATTACGGGCGGGCGGGAAGCCTTCCGGGCCCTCCTGGGCCCTCGGGCCGCACGGTCGGGCTCTACGCGGTCTGGTGCGCCACCAGGGCCATCACCGCCACCAGCAGCGCCACGAGCGCCACCAGTGCCGCGGGGCTCAGCCCGCTCAGCGGGCCGCCCTCCTGCTGCATCCTCGCCCTGTTGGCCCGGCAGACCGGGCAGCGGCCCTGGTTCACCGGGGCCGCGCAGTTCGCGCACACCAGTCGGTCATAGGTCATGCGCTTTCCTCCTCCCGCGCGGCGGATCCGCCTGTACGCGTTCTCTCCGCCCAACGCTCAGGGAAACGCGACTGTTCCCCCTTCCACTGTGCCAGCTCCCACGTGTTCCGGCGCGCCCCGCCGGATCGAGGCCGCCGCGGTCCGCTCAGAACCGGTCACCGGTCCGTGAGCGATCCGTGATAAAACGGCCATCGCCGGACGCCGACTGCGCGCGCCCGCCCGGGTCGCGTATGGTCACGCTCACCTACTCCCGGCGACCGTGGTGCACCCGTGATCCGATTCGACAACGTCTCCAAGACCTACCCGAAGCAAAGCCGCCCCGCCCTCAGGGATGTCTCCCTGGAGGTCGAGAAGGGCGAATTCGTCTTCCTCGTGGGCTCTTCCGGCTCCGGCAAGTCAACCTTCCTGCGGCTGCTGCTGCGTGAGGAGCGCGCCAGCCACGGCATGGTGCACGTCCTGGGCAAGGACCTCGCGCGCCTGTCCAACTGGAAGGTGCCGCAGATGCGGCGCCAGCTCGGCACCGTGTTCCAGGACTTCCGCCTCCTCCCCAACAAGACCGTCGGGGAGAACGTCGCGTTCGCGCAGGAAGTCATCGGAAAGTCGCGCGGCGAGATCCGCAAGTCCGTACCCCAGGTCCTCGATCTCGTCGGCCTCGGTGGCAAGGAGAGCCGGATGCCCGGCGAACTCTCCGGCGGTGAGCAGCAGCGCGTGGCGATCGCGCGGGCGTTCGTCAACCGCCCGATGCTGCTGATCGCGGACGAGCCGACGGGCAATCTCGACCCGCAGACCTCCGTCGGCATCATGAAGCTGCTGGACCGCATCAACCGCACCGGCACCACTGTGGTGATGGCGACCCACGACCAGCAGATCGTCGACCAGATGCGCAAGCGCGTCATCGAACTTGAGAAGGGCCGCCTCGTGCGCGACCAGTCTCGCGGCGTCTACGGCTACCAGCACTGAAAGGACGCCATGCGCGCCCAGTTCGTCCTGTCGGAGATCGGCGTCGGTCTCCGCCGGAATCTCACCATGACCTTCGCGGTGGTCATCTCCGTCGCTCTCTCCCTCGCTCTCTTCGGCGGGGCCCTGCTCATGCGCGAGCAGGTGAGCACGATGAAGGGCTACTGGTACGACAAGGTCAACGTCTCGATCTACTTCTGCAACAAGAACGACGCGGAGACCGCCTCCACGTGCGACAAGGGCGCGGTCACCGCAGAGCAGAAGAAGCAGGTCAAGGACGACCTCGACAAGATGGACATCGTCAAGGACGTCCACTACGAGTCGGCCGACCAGGCGTTCAAGCACTACAAGGAGCAGTTCGGGGACACCTCGCTGGCCGACACCATCACCCCGGACCAGATGCAGGAGTCCTACCGGGTCAAGCTCGACGACCCGGAGAAGTACAAGGTGGTCGCGACCGCGTTCGCGGGCCGGGACGGCGTGCACTCCGTCGAGGACCAGCGCGGCATCCTCGACAACCTCTTCGAGCTGATGAACGGCATGAACGTGGCCGCACTCTGCGTGATGGCCCTGATGCTCGTCATCGCGCTGATGCTGATCGTCAACACCGTGCGCGTATCCGCCTTCAGCCGGCGGCGCGAGACGGGCATCATGCGGCTCGTCGGCGCGTCCAGTTTCTACATCCAGATGCCGTTCATCATGGAGGCCGCGTTCGCGGGCCTGATCGGCGGCGTGCTCGCCTGCGGGATGCTGCTCGTCGGCCGGTACTTCCTGATCGACCACGGCCTGGCGCTGTCCGAGAAGCTCAATCTCGTCAACTTCATCGGCTGGGACGCGGTGCTGGCCAAGCTGCCGCTGGTGCTCGCGATCGCGCTGCTGATGCCCGCGCTCGCCGGGTTCGTGGCGCTGCGCAAGTACCTCAAGGTGTGACATGAGCCCCGGGCGCCGTACGGTCAACCGACCGTGCGGCGCCCTTCGTTTGTCCTAGACTCGGCGCCATGCCAGGCCCGGAAGTCACCCTCCGTCCCCGTGGAATTCGCCGCGGGGCTGCCCTGACACTGGTCTTCGCGGCCGTACTCGTCACTGCCGCCGCCACCGACTGCTGGCAGCGCGACGAGGCGAAGTCCCCTTCCCTCCCCGCCCGTTCGATCGCGGCGACCGCCGACCGCGAGGAGGTCGCCGCCGCCGCAGCCCGGGCGATGGCCGACGGCAAGTCCGGCAAGGAGGCGGCCGAAGAGGTCGTCAGCCGCAGCGGTGACCGGTGGGGCGCGGTGTACGACCCGGCGGAGTACGAGGAGTTCACGCAGGCACTCGACGGCGAGTACACGGGCGTCGGACTGTCGGTCGAGCGCGCGCGCGGCGGCCGCGTCGAGGTGACCCGGGTGCGGTCCGGCGGCCCCGCCGGGCGGGCCGGGGTCAGGGAGGGCGACCGGCTCCGTACGATCGACGGCCGCCCGGTGGAGAACCGCCCCGTCACCGAAGTCGTCGGGCTCCTGCGCGGCGACGGCCCGGCGCGGGCGGGCAGCTCCGTCGTCCTCGGCCTGGAGCGCGGCGCGCGCCAGTGGCACGAGACGCTGCGCCGCGCGCGTCTGACCACCGAGGCCGTCACCGTGAAGCCGCTCGCGGACGGCGACGCCGTGCTGATCAAGGTGGCGTCCTTCACCAAGGGCTCGGGCGAGCGGGTGCGGGACGCGGTCCGCGCCGCGCCCGAGGGCCACGGCGTCCTCCTCGACCTGCGCGGCAACGGCGGCGGTCTCGTCGCCGAGGCCGTCACCGCCGCGTCCGCCTTCCTCGACGGCGGCCTGGTGGCGACGTACGACATGCGCGGCGAGCAGCGCGCGCTCCACGCGGAGCCGGGCGGGGACACCGCCCGGCCCCTCGTGGCGCTCGTCGACGGCGGCACCATGAGCGCGGCGGAGCTCGTCACGGGGGCGCTCCAGGACCGTGGCCGGGCGGTCACCGTGGGTTCGCGTACGTTCGGGAAGGGCTCGGTCCAGATGCCGAGCCGGCTGCCCGACGGCTCCGTGGCGGAGCTCACCGTCGGCCATTACCGGACCCCGGCGGGCCACAGCGTCGACGGCCGGGGCATCAGCCCGGACCTCGTGGTGAGCGAGCGGGCCGAGGAGCGGGCCCGGACAGTATTGAGTGGCCTCGGAGGAGGGTCGTAGTGCGAAAATGGCCGCACTATGGCTAAGGAAAAAGGGCGCAAGATGATCGCGCAGAACAAGAAGGCGCGACACGACTACCTCATCATCGACACCTACGAGGCCGGCATGGTCCTGACCGGCACCGAGGTGAAGTCCCTGCGGCAGGGGCGCGCCTCACTGGTGGACGGCTTCGTGCAGCTCGACGGGGGCGAGGCGTGGCTGCACAACGTGCACGTACCGGAGTACACGCAGGGGACCTGGACCAACCACTCCGCGCGCCGCAAGCGCAAGCTGCTGCTGAACCGGGCGGAGATCGACAAGCTCGCGAGCAAGTCGCAGGAGACGGGTCACACGATCGTGCCCCTGGCGATGTACTTCAAGGACGGCCGGGCCAAGATCGAGATCGCGCTGGCCAAGGGCAAGAAGGAGTACGACAAGCGGCAGACGCTGCGCGAGAAGCAGGACCTGCGCGAGACGAACCGGGCGATCTCGGCGGTGAAGCGCAGGGAGCGCGGGCGGCTCTGAGGGTCCGCCGGGACGGGCCGCCGGGCCGGGAGGAATAGGCTGGCACGGTCGTGCGTTGTTCACGTACGATGGCACCTGTGCCCCCCGGGGCGCGGCACCACCTTGATAAAACAACATGGGGATGATCGGTTTCGACAGCGGATGTCGAGGCAGGGGAAGCGAGTCGAGGAAGCGGCAATGATCTCGTTAACCATATGTCGCAACCAATAATCGCCGATTCCAAGCGCGATTCCTTCGCCCTCGCTGCCTAAGTAGCGACCTAGCGAAGTGTCAGCCCGGGGGTGTTCCCGACCCGGATCCTGGCATCATCAAGGGAACTAAACCACTCGGTCCGGTCACGGGATCGGGTGGGAAATCAAACAGTGACTGAGCCCGTCGGAGACTTGTCCGTGTGATCTCCGGGGCCGAGAAAAACGTAGCGGACTGCACTCGGAGAAGCCCTGTCTCCGCACCGTTGGACGCGGGTTCGATTCCCGCCATCTCCACAATTCCCATGTGAGCGAAGGCCCCGCCGTCCCTGTGACGGCGGGGCCTTCGTGGTGTACCGGGCGCGGAACGCACGCCCCGCCTACCGGGGCCGGCGCAGCGTGACGCAGAAGACCGTGGCCAGGCCCGCGGCCGCGACCGGCGCCAGGTAGGCCGCGGCCGGGGCCAGGTGCTCCGCGAGCCGGCCGCCGGTGGCCGAGCCCGCCGCTATGCCGCCCAGGATCGCGGTGACGGCCAGGGTCATGCCCTCGTTCAACCGGGCCTCGGGGACGACGCGTTGGATCAGCGCCATGCCGGTGATCATCGTCGGTGCGGTGGCCGCGCCCGCCGGCAGCAGGGCGCCCGCGACGGTGACCAGCGAGCCGGTGGAGGCCGCGAGCAGCGGCAGGAACATCAGGGCCGTCATCGCCGCGACACAGACGAGCAGGCGGCGGTACGGGTCGGCCGCCGGGCGCGCGGATCCGTACAGCAGGCCCGCCACGCACGATCCGGCCGCCTGGAGGGCGAGGACCGGGCCCGCGGCCGCGCTGTGGCCCAGACCGTCGGCGAAGGCGAGAGTGACGATCTCCATGGAGCCGAAGACCACGCCGGTGGCGAAGAAGACGGTCAGCAGGGCGGGGACACCGGGCAGGCGCAGAGGGGAGCGGGCCGTCTTGGCACGGGAGGCGACGGGCGGTTCCGTGGCGCGCTGGGCGGCGAAGACCAGGACACCGGTCATCAGGAGGACCGCGCCGGCCAGGGTGCCGGCCTCGGGGAAGAGCGCCGAGCAGAGGAAGGCGGCGGCGACCGGGCCGAGCATGAAGCACAGCTCGTCGACGGCCTGTTCGAAGGAGTTCGCGGTGTGCCGGGCCGCCGGGTCGTCGCGGTGCAGGTGGGCCCAGCGGGCGCGGGACATGCCGCCCGTGTTGGGGGTGGTGGCGGTCGCGGCGTATGCGGCGAAGAGCGTCCAGTCGGGCGCGTCGTAACGGACGCAGAGCAGCAGGGCCAGCGAGCCGAGCACGGCGACGGCGGTGGCGGGCACCGCGACGCGGGCCTGGCCGTACCGGTCGACGAGCCGGGCCGTCCAGGGCGCCACCAGGGCGGTGGCGGCGAAACCGGCCGCGGTGACGGCGCCCGCCAGGGCGTACGAGCCGCGCGAACCGGCGATCATCATGACCGCGCTCACGCTGAACATGCCCATCGGGATGCGGGCGAGGAGATTGCCCGCGGTGAAGGCGCGGGCGCCGGGGGCGGCGAAGAGGCGGCGGTAGGGGGAGAGGCGGCCGGGGCCGCGGCGGCGCGGTCCGTACGGGCCGTGACCGGGCCGGTGCGCGGCGATCAGTACGTCGCCGGACACGGCCAGGAGAGGGGAAGGGGGCTCATGGAGGGGCATGCACCGAGCTTCACGGCGGGCGTCACCGGTGGTCCAACACCTTCCGGGCACCGATTCACGCATCCGCGTTGTAAGTTCGCGGCGTGCCCCACGACATCGACCCCCGTCTGCTGCGCGCCTTCGAGGCGGTCGCCGAGGACCTGCACTTCACCCGCGCGGCAGCCAGACTCTACGTGGCCCAGCAGGCGCTGAGCCGTGACATCCGTCGCCTGGAGCGCGAGGTGGGCTCCGAGCTGTTCGTACGGTCCACCCGCAGCGTGTCGCTGACGGCGGACGGCGAGCGGCTCCTGCCCTACGCGCGACGCGTGCTGGCGGCGTACGACGAACTGGGCGGGGCCTGGGCGCGCGACGAGCGGCCACTGGTCTTCGATGTCGGCGCGTCGGTCGGCACCGCCCACCGGGTGCTGGAGGAGGCCCGGGCGGCCGCGCCCGACGTCGAGTTCGTCGCGCGCTTCCACAGCGGCCTGACGGGCGCGGCCGCCGCGATCCTCGGCGGCAGGCTGGACGTCTCGTCGGGGCGGGTCGCCGGGCTCGACCCGGCGGTGCTCGACCAGCTGGAGCACCGGCCGGTGCGCTTCGAGCGGATGGCCGTACTGCTCCCCGAGGACCATCCGCTGGCCGCGCTGGACGAGGTGCCGCTGGACGCGCTGGCGGGGGAGACCCTCTACGCGGGGGCGGGCAATCCGGCCACCGCGGAATGGACCGATCTGGCGGTACGGCTGTTCGCCGGGCGGGGCATCGAGGTGGCGGCTCCGTTCCCGGAGATCGAGGGCGCCGAGGAGTTCGTCCGGCTCGTCCGCCGGCGGCGGTGGTCGGTTCTGGCGAGCACCGAGTTCATCACGGTGCCCGGCATGGAGCTGCGGCCGGTCGTGAAGCCCGTACCCCTGTCGCCCATCTCGCTCGTGTGGCGGAAAGGGCTGCGGCACAAGGGGCTTGAAGTGCTGAGAAGGACAAGGGACGAGCTCGTGGAGCGTCATGGCTGGCTGGACCTGCCCGCCGACGGGTGGCTCCCCGAGGCCGACATGTCACTGATGCTCGGCAGCGACTGACACGCCACCCCGCCTGCCGGACGAGCGCGTCGTACGCCGGCACCGTCTTCGAGCCCGCCACCGTCCGGCCGCCGACGGTCTGACGATCCTGGCCGCGGGCCGGCCGGAGGACGTCGCGGCCCAGCGCGGGCCGCGCCCGGGGCCCGGCGGCCCACCCCGCGGGGGAAGCCGCTCACAGAAGCGGTGAGTGCCGGGTGAGAGCAAGGTTGCGCGCCGGTCACCTCACGGCACGGGCCTGAAATCCGCCGTGCCTAGCGTCGCCTCCACGACCCGATCACTCGTGGAGGCACGTCATGGCAGGCCGGTGGATCGAACAGTGGGACCCCGAGGACGACACCTTCTGGAAGCGGACGGGTGAGC
This sequence comes from Streptomyces altiplanensis, assembly GCF_053591575.1. Taxonomy (NCBI): domain Bacteria; kingdom Bacillati; phylum Actinomycetota; class Actinomycetes; order Kitasatosporales; family Streptomycetaceae; genus Streptomyces; species Streptomyces altiplanensis. The sequence continues at coordinate 21,573 of NZ_JBSFUB010000081.1, forward strand.
GGATCGCCCGCCGCAACCTGATCTTCTCCGTCCTCTCCGAGCACATCGGGTTCTCCATCTGGACCCTGTGGTCCGTCATGGTGCTCTTCATGGGGCCGGAGTACGGCATCGACCCGGCCGGCAAGTTCTTCCTGATCGGCACGGCCACCCTCGTCGGAGCGGTCGCCCGCATCCCCTACACCTTCGCCGTGGCCCGCTTCGGCGGCCGCAACTGGACCGTCTTCAGCGCGCTGATGCTCCTGCTGCCCACGGGCGCGGCGTACGCCGTGATGGAGCCGGGCACCTCCTACACCACCTTCATGGTGGTCGCGGCCCTCACCGGCGTCGGCGGCGGCAACTTCGCCTCCTCCATGACCAACATCAACTCCTTCTTCCCGCTCCGCAAGAAGGGCTGGGCGCTCGGCCTCAACGCGGGCGGCGGCAACATCGGCGTACCCGTCGTGCAACTGGCCGGCCTGCTGGTCATCGCCGTGGCCGGGGCGGACCACCCCCGCGTCCTGCTCGGCGCGTACATCCCGCTGATCATCCTCGCGGCCGTGTGCGCCGCGCTGCGGATGGACAACCTGGCGCCCGTGCGCAACGACACCGGGGCGGCGAAGGCGGCCGTCCGCGACCGGCACACGTGGATCATGGCCTTCCTGTACGTCGGGACGTTCGGCTCCTTCATCGGCTACAGCTTCGCGTTCGGTCTGGTCCTCCAGACCCAGTTCGGCCGTACGCCGCTCCAGGCGGCCTCGCTCACCTTCATCGGCCCGCTGCTCGGCTCCCTGATCCGGCCCCTCGGCGGCTCCCTCGCCGACCGCTTCGGCGGCGCCCGCATCACGCTGTGGAACTTCGCCGCGATGGCGGCCGCGACATCCGTCGTCGTCTACGCCTCCACGACCGCGTCGCTCCCCGTCTTCCTCACCGGCTTCACGGCGCTCTTCGTCCTCTCCGGCCTCGGCAACGGCTCGACGTACAAGATGATCCCCGCGATCTTCCAGGCGAAGGCGCTGGCGAAGGGCATGGAGGGCGAGGCGGCCGCCGCGTACGGGCGGCGGCTCTCCGGGGCCTCCATGGGCCTGATCGGCGCGGTCGGCGCGCTCGGCGGGCTGGCGATCAACCTCGCCTTCCGCCAGTCCTTCCAGACGGCGGGAACGGGAACGGCGGCCTTCGCGGCCTTCCTGGCCTTCTACGCCGTGTGCTTCACGGTCACCTGGGCGGTATACCTTCGACGTCCGGTCGCCACACCGGCGAAGCCGCAGCTCACCTACGCCGAGGTCTGAGCCGCGCGACTCCGTTAACGGCCGGGAAATACGAAGGAACCGAGCCTGTCACGTGGTGTTGACAGGCTCGGTCCTCCGCACCACCAGCACAGGAGCCGGGTAGCGATGTCCGTGAACAACACCACGCACGAACCAGAGCACGGCCCGCTCGCGGGCTTCACCGTCGGCGTCACCGCCGCCCGGCGCGCCGACGAGCTGGGCACGCTGCTGACCCGCCGGGGCGCGGCGGTCCTGCACGCCCCCGCCCTGCGGATCGTGCCGCTCGCCGACGACAGCGAACTCCTCACCCTCACCGAACAGCTCATCGACCACGCACCCGACGTGGTGATCGCCACCACGGCCATCGGCTTCCGCGGCTGGGTGGAGGCGGCGGACGGCTGGGGCCTGGGCGAGGCCCTCCTGTCCCGCCTCCAGGGCGTCGAACTCCTCGCCCGCGGCCCCAAGGTGAAGGGCGCCATCCGCGCCGCCGGCCTCACCGAGGAGTGGTCACCCACCTCGGAGTCCATGGCCGAGGTCCTCGACCGCCTCCTCGCCGAAGGCGTGGAGGGCCGCCGCATCGCGATCCAGCTGCACGGCGAACCGCTGCCCGGCTTCGTCGAGGCGCTGCGGGCCGGGGGCGCGGAAGTCGTCGGCGTACCGGTCTACCGCTGGATGCCGCCCGAGGACATCACGCCGCTCGACCGCCTCATCGACGCCACGGTGGGCCGCGGCGTGGACGCCCTGGCCTTCACCAGCGCCCCCGCCGCGGCGTCCTTCCTCTCCCGGGCCGAGGAACGCGGCATGCTCCCCGGCCTCCTGGCGGCCCTCGGTCACGACGTACTGTCGGCCTGCGTGGGCCCGGTGACAGCCCTCCCCCTCCAGGCGCACGGCATCGACACGGCGCAGCCCGAGCGCTTCCGCCTCGGCCCCCTGGTCCAGCTGATCTGCCGTGAACTCCCGCACCGCGCCCGCACCCTGCCGGTCGCGGGCCGCAGCGTCGAGATCCGCGGCCACGCCGTCGTGGTCGACGGCGAGCTGCGCCCCGTGCCGCCCGCGGGCATGTCCCTGCTGCGGGCGCTGGCCCGCCGCCCGGGCTGGGTCGTCTCCCGGGCGGACCTCCTCCGGGCACTGCCGGGTTCCGGCCGCGACGAACACGCCGTCGAAACGGCGATGGCCCGCCTGCGCGCCTCCCTCGGCGCGCCCAACCTCATCCAGACGGTGGTCAAGCGCGGCTACCGCCTGGCGCTGGACCCGGCGGCGGACACGAAGTACGCGGACGCGTAACGCCTGCGGCGTGGCGGCGGGGGAGGGCCCGGGGCCGAGGCGTACAGGCAGGCGCGGGACGCGCCCGCCGCTTCGCGTGCCACGGTGGCGGGAGGAGACGTCCCGACGCGGCACCGGCCCCGGAGCCCCGGCCCCACCGCCCCCCGCGTGGCGGCGTTTACCGTACGGAGGTGATCTCCGACCCCCGCCCCCTCGCCGACAACGCCGTGCTCCGCCCCGCCACCCCCGACGACGCCGCCCCCCTCGCCGAGGCCCTGGCCCGCAGCCGCGCGTACATGCGCCCCTGGGAGCCGGACCGCCCGGAGGCCTTCTACACCCCCGAGGGCCAGGCCGGCCGCCTGGCCGCACGGCTGGCGGAAATGGCGGAGGGCCGCGCGGTGCCGTGGGTCCTCACCGAGGGCGCAGCCGTCATCGGCGGCCTCACCCTCTCCCACATCGTCCTGGGCCCCTTCCGCAGCGCCAGTCTCGGCTACTGGACCGACGTCACCCGCACCGGCCGCGGCCTCGCCACCGCCGCCGTCGCGGAAGTGTGCCGCGCGGCCCGCGACGACCTCGGCCTGCACCGCGTCGAGGCCGGCACCGTCCTCGACAACGCCGCGTCGCAGCGCGTCCTGGCCAAGAACGGTTTCGAGGAGATCGGCATCGCCCCGGAGTACCTCCACATCAACGGCGAGTGGCGCGACCACAGGCTCTTCCAGCGCATCCTGCACCGGTAGGAGGGGTTCCGGCCGGCCGGAACGCCGGGCACTCTGGGTGGGACGGCGAAGGCACCCACCGGTGACCCCGAGGCGGTGACAGACGCATGGCGGCGCACACGGGCACACGCGGGTCGCGGTTCGTCTCCGGCCGGGTCTGCCTGGACCTGGTGGCGACGGGCCCGGTCCCCACCGAGCAGCTGAGCCACCCGGGACGTCTGCGGGAGTGGCTGGTGGGCACACGGCTCGTCCCCCACGACGCGCCCCTGGACGCCGTGGACGACGCGTGGCTCCACGACTTCACCGAAGTACGCGCGCACATCGGCGCATTGGTCCGCGCGGAGCTGGAGGGACGCGCCGCCCCCCGGGCCCTGGACCGCGTCAACGCACTGGCCGCCGCCCCGCCCCCCGGCGTCAGGGCCGTACGCACCCCCGACGGCGCCTGGGCCAGGGCGCTCACCGGCGACGCCCCCGAACGCGCGGCCCTGCTCGCCGCCGTCGCCCGTGACGCGGTGGACCTGCTGACCGACCCTGTGGCCCGCGCCCGCCTGCGCGCGTGCGAGGGAGACAACTGCCGCCGCCTGTACCTGGACACGTCCAGGGGCCGCCGCAGGCGCTGGTGCTCCAGCGAGGTGTGCGGCAACCGGGAACGGGTCGCCCGGCACCGGCGGCGCGCGCTGGCGGCGGCGCGCGCCGAAAGTTTCTCCGGATCGCGTTGAGTCGATCGCCACACGCCTGCGTAGTGATGGGGGAGGGAGCCACACAGGGTCTCGACCGGGAGGTTCGGGTGCGCGAGGATGCGGCCGTGGCCGATAGCCGACAGCACAGGGCTCGACATCGCAGCGAGCGCCCACGCGCCCAGAGGCCGGTCCCCGACGAGGAGTTGATGCGAGCGCTCTACCGTGAACACGCCGGGCCACTGCTCGCCTACGTACTGCGCCTCGTCGCCGGCGACCGCCAGCGCGCCGAGGACGTCGTGCAGGAGACGCTCATCCGTGCCTGGAAGAACGCCGGTCAGCTCAACCGGGCCACCGGTTCCGTCCGCCCCTGGCTGGTGACGGTCGCGCGCCGCATCGTCATCGACAACCACCGCAGCCGGCAGTCCCGGCCGCAGGAGGTCGATCCGTCGCCGCTGGAGGTCATGCCCGCGGAGGACGAGATCGACAAGGCGCTGTGGCTGATGACGCTCTCCGACGCGCTCGACGATTTGACCCCCGCCCACCGGGAAGCACTTGTCGAGACGTACTTCAGAGGGCGTACGGTCAACGAGGCGGCCGAAGTGCTGGGCATACCCAGCGGGACCGTCAGGTCCCGGGTCTTCTACGCACTGCGCTCGATGAAGCTCGCGCTGGAGGAACGAGGGGTGACGGTATGACGACGTACGACCGGCACTCCGGGCACGACGCCGTCGGCGCCTACGTGCTCGGCATTCTGGACGACGCGGACGCCACCGCCTTCGAGGCCCACCTGGCCGGCTGCGACCACTGCGCAGCCCAGCTCGACGACTTCGCCGGCATGGAGCCGATGATGGCGCTCCTGGCCGAATCCCCGGGTCCGCCGCCGCAGTTGACCGAGCCGAGCCCCCAGCTCCTCGGCCGGCTGACCGGCGAGGTCGCCGCGGGCCGCGCGCGGAGCCGCCGCCGCGCGCTCTACCTGGTCGCGGCCGCCGCGGTACTGGCCGTCGGCGGCCCCGCGGTCACCCTCCTGGCCACCTCGGACGGCGACGGCAGGGGCGGCCCGGCCGGCAACGTCGCGGGAGGGGCCCACCCCACCAGCCCGGCCGAGGACGCCTTCTTCCACCACATGGAGGAGAAGGTCACCGCGACCGACGCCGTCACCGAGGTCAGTGCGGCCGTCGGCATGGAGAAGAAGGGCTGGGGCACCCACACCGTCCTGGAACTCAAGAACGTCAGGGGCCCGCTGAAGTGCAGCCTGATCGCCGTCTCGAAGGACGGCGAGGAGGAGACGGTGACGAGCTGGGCCGTCCCCGCATGGGGCTACGGCATCCCGGACAGCACGCACAAGGCGGCGAAGAACCCGCTGTACGTCCACGGCGGCGCGGCGATGAACCGCGGCGAGATCGACCGCTTCGAGGTCCGGACCTTCGACGGACAGCGCCTGGTCGAGGTCGAAGCCTGACAGACCAGCACAATTCCCCGTTCCTGACAGGTGCGGTCGCGGCTCCCCGTCGCGTACGGTTGACGGCTGCCCGCAGCACGTCAGAAGGGGGCCTCGGTGGCCGCGCAGGATGCCGCTGTCGATTCCGTGAATTCCGTGTCCGACTCCTCTTCCCAGGAGTCGGCGCGGACACGTGAGATCGGTGTGGAACAGGATCATCTGGATCAGGTGTACCGCCGTCTGGAGGAGAAGATCCACGAGGCGGAATTCCTCATGAACGACGCCGCCCAGCGCGGCCAGGTCGGCACGCCCGGCGCGCTCGCCGAGCGCGACGCGCAGGTCTTCCGCGCCGGAATCCACCTCAACCGGCTCAACAACGAGTTCGAGGACTTCCTCTTCGGACGCATCGACCTGCTCCTGGGCAGGGACGGCGAGAAGGGCCCGGACGGCGCGTACACCTCGGTGGAGCCGGCCGAGGACGCGGTACGCCCCGACCTCACCGCGGAGATCGCCGAGACCCTGCACATCGGGCGCATCGGCGTACTCGACTCCGACTACTCCCCGCTGGTCATCGACTGGCGCGCCCCGGCCGCCGCGCCGTTCTACCGCTCCACGCCCAAGGAGCCGGGCCGCGTCGTGCGCCGCCGGGTCATCCGCTCCAAGGGCCGCAAGGTGCTCGGCGTCGAGGACGACCTGATGCGCCCGGAGCTGACCGCCACCCTCGGCGGCGCCCCGCTGCCCGTCATCGGCGACGGCGCCCTGATGGCGGCGCTCGGGCAGGCCCGCAGCCACACCATGCGCGACATCGTGTCGTCCATCCAGGCCGAGCAGGACATGGTCATCCGCGCCCCCGCCGCCTCCGTCACGGAGGTCTCCGGCGGCCCCGGCACCGGCAAGACCGCCGTGGCCCTGCACCGCGCCGCGTACCTGCTCTACCAGGACCGGCGGAAGTACGCGGGCGGCATCCTCATCGTGTCCCCGACGCCGCTGCTCGTCGCGTACACCGAGGGCGTGCTGCCGTCCCTCGGCGAGGAGGGCCAGGTCGCGATCCGCGCGGTGGGCTCGCTGGTCGACGGCGCGGAGGCGTCGACGTACGACGAACCGAACATCGCCCGCATCAAGGGCTCCTCCCGCATGCTCAAGGTGCTGCGCAACGCGGCACGCGGCGCCCTGGACGCGCCGCCCGCCCCGGCGGCCCCCGCCGAGGACGGCCAGCTGACGTTCGGCGAGGAGGAGGAGAACGCGCCCGGCGGGAACGAGACCCCCACCCGCCTGCGCGTGGTCGCCTTCGGTCAGCGCGTGGAGCTGGACGCCGAGGAGCTGAAGCGCATCCGCCACAACGTCCTCGGCGCCACCGCCCCCGTCAACCTGCTGCGCCCCCGCGCCCGCAAGCTCCTCCTGGACGCCCTCTGGTCCAAGTCCAGCGGCCGGGGCAGGGCCGTGTCTTCTTTCGGGGGGGACCAGGAACTGATCGCCGAGCTCCGCTCCGGCTTCGACGAGGACATCTCGACCGAGACCGACTTCATCGAGTTCCTCGACGCCTGGTGGCCCGAGCTCACCCCGCGCCGGGTGCTCGCCGCCATGGCCGACGACAAGCGCCTGGGCCGCTGGGCCCGCCGCGCGCTGAACCCGCGCGAGACCCGTCAGCTGGCCCGCTCCCTGCGCCGCCTGGACGCGGACGGCAACGGCCCGCTGTCCGTGCACGACGTGGCGCTCCTCGACGAGCTCCAGACACTGCTCGGCGCCCCGGCCCGCCCCAGGCGCAAGCGCGAGTACGACCCCCTGGACCAGCTCAGCGGCCTGGAGGAGCTGATGCCGCGGCGCGAGGAGACCCAGTGGGAGCGGGCCGAGCGGCTCGCGCAGGAGCGCACGGAGTACGCGCACGTCATCGTCGACGAGGCCCAGGACCTCACGCCCATGCAGTGGCGGATGGTCGGCCGCCGCGGCCGGCACGCCACCTGGACGATCGTCGGCGACGCGGCGCAGTCCTCGTGGACCGACCCGGACGAGGCGGCCGCGGCCCGCGACGAGGCCCTCGGCGCCCGCCCGCGCCGCCGCTTCACGCTCACCGTGAACTACCGCAACCCGGCGGAGATCGCGGCCCTGGCGGCCAAGGTCCTGGAGCGTGCCATGCCGGGCATGGAGTCGCCCGCGGCGGTCCGGTCCACGGGGGTGGAGCCGCGCTTCGCCGTCGTGCGGGACAACGACCTCGCCCGGACCACCCGCCAGGAGGCGCAGCGCCTCCTGGACCGCGTGGACGGCACCGTCGGCGTCGTCGTCGCGATGCACCGGCGCGCGCAGGCCCGCAAGTGGCTCGCGCCGCTCGGCGAGCGCGTGGTGGCGCTCGGCAGCCTGGAGGCGAAGGGGCTGGAGTACGACGCGACGGTCGTCGTGGCGCCGGCCGAGATCGCGGAGGAGTCCCCGGCGGGCCTGCGGGTGCTGTACGTGGCGCTGACGCGTGCGACGCAGCAGCTCACGGTCGTGTCCGGGGAGCGGGACAAGCCCGGTCCGGACGGGGTCCCCGCGCTGCTGGGGGACTGAACCGAAGTCAACACGGGACGAGGCCGTCACTTGCCGGGGTGGTTTGTTAGCCTGGGGGTGGCACCGGCTCGATCCAAGCCCCCGGGCCCAACCTTAGTCGCTACGAGCGACCACTTGCCGCGAGGCGAGCATGGCGGGCCGGTGTCACTCAGTACGTAGATACATACAAAGAAGAGGTCCGTGGCACCCCCGGGTGCCACGGACCTCTTCTGTTTCACCTGCGGTTCTCGTATGGTGGAAAATACTTTCCGAAAACTAAATGACCGCATTACCTGCTACCCGCAGGTAGGTGCGACCATCGGAAGGCGCTGCCGGGCATCAGTCGCGGCCGCGTAGCAATGAAGCTAGGGAAAGCAGAGGAAGTCGGCCATGGCAACGGCGCCCAGCGTCTCGTACTCGATGACGGTCCGGCTGGAGGTCCCCGCGAGCGGGACCGCGGTCAGCCAGCTCACCACGGCCGTGGAGTCCTCCGGCGGGTCGGTGACCGGCCTCGACGTGACCGCCTCCGGCCACGAGAAGCTGCGGATCGACGTCACGATCGCGGCCACCTCGACCGCGCACGCCGACGAGATCGTCGAGGGACTGCGCGAGATCGAGGGCGTGGTGCTGGGCAAGGTCTCCGACCGTACGTTCCTGATGCACCTCGGCGGCAAGATCGAGATGGCGTCCAAGCACCCCATCCGCAGCCGTGACGACCTCTCGATGATCTACACCCCGGGCGTCGCGCGCGTCTGCATGGCGATCGCCGAGAACCCCGAGGACGCCCGCCGCCTCACCATCAAGCGCAACTCCGTCGCCGTGGTGACGGACGGCTCCGCGGTGCTCGGCCTCGGCAACATCGGCCCGATGGCCGCGCTGCCGGTCATGGAGGGCAAGGCGGCCCTCTTCAAGCGCTTCGCCGGCATCGACGCCTGGCCGATCTGCCTGGACACCCAGGACACCGACGCGATCGTCGAGATCGTCAAGGCCATCGCCCCCGGCTTCGCGGGCATCAACCTCGAGGACATCTCCGCGCCGCGCTGCTTCGAGATCGAGGCCCGTCTGCGCGAGGCCCTCGACATCCCCGTCTTCCACGACGACCAGCACGGCACGGCCATCGTGGTGCTCGCCTCGCTGACCAACGCGCTGCGCGTGGTCGGCAAGTCGATCGGCGACGTGCGGGTCGTCATGTCCGGCGCCGGCGCGGCCGGCACGGCCATCCTCAAGCTCCTGATCGCCGCGGGCGTCAAGCACGCGGTCGTCGCGGACATCCACGGCGTGGTGCACGCGGCCCGCGAGGACCTCGTCGACGCCGCCCCGGAGTCGGCGCTGCGCTGGATCGCCGACAACACCAACCCGGAGGGCGTCACCGGCACCCTCAAGGAGGCCGTGGTCGGCGCGGACGTCTTCATCGGCGTCTCGGCGCCCAACGTCCTGGGCGGCGACGACGTCGCGGCGATGGCGGACGGCGCGATCGTGTTCGCGCTCGCGAATCCCGACCCGGAGGTCGAGCCGGCAATCGCCCGTCAGACGGCGGCCGTTGTGGCCACGGGACGCTCGGACTTCCCGAACCAGATCAACAACGTGCTGGTCTTCCCCGGCGTCTTCCGCGGCCTCCTGGACGCCCACTCGCGGACTGTCAACACGGAGATGATGCTGGCCGCGGCCGCCGCCCTCGCGGACGTCGTCACCGAGGACGAGCTCAACGCGAACTACATCATCCCGTCCGTCTTCAACGACAAGGTCGCGGGCGCGGTCGCGGGCGCCGTCCGTACGGCCGCGAAGGCCGTGGGGTCCACTGTGACGGGTTCCACGTCCGCCTGACCCCTCCGGGCCCTTCCCGGCGGGATCCACCCGGCGCGTCGCGGGTCGCGGGCTCTGAGGGACCCCTTTAGGGTGGCGGGCAATGAGCCCGCAGGGTCCCGCGGAGCCTGCGGTCCGCTTCCGGCAGCGGACGGAGCGTCACCAAGACGAGGCCGTGGCGCTTTTCGTGTGACTCCGGAGGGTGCCGGATTGGCTTTCCCGCCGCTGGTGGGGGCAGGATGCGTATTTGGGCGCGAGGGTCTGACGACAGACCCGGGTCCGGGGACTGTCCGAGGGCCCTGGCAGCATCGGCTTCGATCTCACGCCTTACAGGCAAGAAGAACACGGGAGTAACAACATGAACCGCAGTGAGCTGGTGGCCGCCCTGGCCGACCGCGCCGACGTGACCCGCAAGGACGCCGACGCCGTGCTGGCCGCTCTTGCCGAGACCGTCGGTGAGATCGTCGCCAAGGGCGACGAGAAGGTCACCATCCCCGGCTTCCTGACCTTCGAGCGCACCCACCGTGCCGCTCGCACCGCTCGTAACCCGCAGACCGGCGACCCGATCCAGATCCCGGCCGGCTACAGCGTGAAGGTCTCCGCGGGCTCCAAGCTCAAGGAAGCCGCCAAGGGCAAGTAACACCCAAGGCAGACCCGAAGGGGGCGGTCGTCCGGAACATGCCGGACGACCGCCCCCTTCGGCGTGTCCGGGCGCGTGTGTGCTTGTGCACGCGCACACCTGCGTACGGGGCCTGCCGCGGTGCCGGGCGCCCGAGGAGCGCCGTCGGCGGCCGGCGGACCCACCGCCGGAGCCGCAGCGGCGCCGGTGGCGGCCCCGGCGGCGGGGCGGGCCCTCCGGGGCCCGGCGGCGCGCCGTGTCCCCGCAGAAGCCCGGCCACGGTCTCCAGCCGCCGGTGCCGACGCCCCTCGGGGCGCCGCCCATGGCGCGGAACGGGGCCGGGATGCCCGGCGACGAGGAATTTCCGGCACATTTCGGACGCATTCCCGCTCGGGTGGTTTACGCCCCGGAAAAGTGGTGAGGAACGGCTTCGCCGACACCATGACCCCCTGACCCAGGAGCACCCGTGCGCGCATCGAACCCGGCCCGACCGAGCCGTTCCCTCCTTCTGGTGGGCGCCGCGCTCCTGACGGCGACGCTCGCCGCCAGCATCGGATCGGCCCCGGGCCCGGCCGGCGCGGACGGCCGGGCGTCGAAGAGCACCTCGGTCTCCGCCGGGCAGGACTGAGCACGGCCGAAGGGGCGGCCACCCGGATGAAACAGGAGGTGTCCGGCATGGTGGGACTGGGACTCGCGCTGCTGGTCGGGCTGAGCGTCGCCGGCGTCTTCCAGGGCGTCAGGATGTACCGC
>NZ_JBSFUB010000082.1:0-32426 GCF_053591575.1 Streptomyces altiplanensis
AGAGCAGGGGACCGACGGTCAACATGATCTCCTGCGCCGGCGGGGCCCTCGGCACGCTCGGCACGTCCGGCTCGCCCCACCTACGAAGGCGCTGATTCCAGAACCTCCTGCGGGCCGCCGGGAGACTTTCTCTCCGCGGACTCCTGGTATTTGTCTCAGGTCTTTCTCGTATGCCGCGGTACGTACGGCGGTCCCGGCGGCCGGAACAGCGGGTTTGCATTCTCCTGACGCTTTCCTCACCTGTTTCTTCCCGGTGTGCAGTTGCATGAGGAAATATCACGCAGGCATGAAGAGGCGCGTCTTGAAATTCTTTCGCCGGACGAACAGGCTCATTAGCAGCTTCTGTTGAACCGTCTTGAGCTGCATGTGATCCAGCATTTGCGGGCCACTGATGCCGTCGATGCTCCAACCCTTTGAAGGAACCCCTGAGATGGCCGAGGAGAGGTATATGGACGCTGCAGTGATTGTCGTGGGCGCGGGTCCTGCCGGGATGATGCTCGCCGGTGAACTGCGGCTCGCGGGAGTCGACGTCGTCGTCCTGGAGCGGCTCACGGAGCGCACCGGAGAGTCGCGGGGGTTGGGATTCACCGCGCGCACCATGGAGGTCTTCGACCAGCGGGGGATGCTCTCCCGGTTCGGCGAGATCGAGACCAGCACCCAGGGGCACTTCGGCGGCCTGCCCATCGACTTCGGTGTCCTGGAAGGCGCCCTGCAGGCGGCCAAGACCGTGCCGCAGTCCGTCACCGAGACGCATCTCGAGGAGTGGGCCACCAGCCTGGGGGCCGACATCCGGCGAGGCCACGAGGTCCTCTCCCTGACGGACGAGGGCGACGGCGTCGAGGTCGAGGTCCGCGGCCCCGCGGGCACCCACACGCTGCGCGCCGCCTACCTGGTGGGCTGCGACGGCGGGCGCAGCGCGGTGCGCAAGGCGGCCGGGTTCGACTTTCCCGGCACCGCCGCCACGATGGAGATGTTCCTCGCCGACATCAAGGGCGTCGACATCCGGCCCCGCATGATCGGTGAGACGCTTCCCGGCGGCATGGTCATGGCCGGCCCGCTGCCCGGCGACACCACCCGCATCATCGTCTGCGAGCGGGGCACCCCGCCGCAGCGCAGGGAGGTCCCGCCGTCCTTCGGGGAAGTCGCCGACGCGTGGAAGCGGCTGACCGGCGACGACATCTCGCACGCCGAGCCGGTGTGGGTCAGCTCCTTCGGCAACGCCACCCGTCAGGTCACCGAGTACCGCCGGGGACGCGTCATCCTGGCCGGTGACTCCGCGCACATCCACCTCCCGGCCGGTGGGCAGGGCATGAACACCAGCATCCAGGACGCGGTCAACCTGGGCTGGAAGCTCGCCGCCGTCGTGAACGGCTGGGCACCGCAGGGCCTTCTCGACACGTATCACAGCGAACGCCACGCGGTCGGCAAGCGCCTGCTGATGAACACCCAGGCCCAGGGGCTGCTCTTCCTCAGCGGCCCCGAGGTGCAGCCGCTGCGCGACGTGCTCACCGAACTCCTCGCCTACGAAGAGGTCGCCCAGCACCTGGCCGCCATGGTGAGCGGCCTGGAGATCACCTACGACGTCGGCGCCGGCACCCACCCGCTGCTCGGCAGGCGGATGCCGCACCTCGAACTGGCCGGTGACGCCCGCAGGACCAGCAGTACCGAACTCCTGCACTCCGCCCGCGGCCTGCTGCTCGACCTCGAGGACAACCCGCGCCTGCGGCGCAGGGCCGCGGGCTGGACCGACCGGGTGGACATCGTCACGGCCGAGCCGCACGCGGCCGGCCCGGCCGGCGGCCTCCAGGGGACCTCGGCCGTACTGGTCCGTCCCGACGGCTATGTCGCCTGGGCCGCACCGGGCAGTCACCACGACCTGCCGACGGCCCTGGAGACCTGGTTCGGAGAACCTCGCCCGGTCTGAGTCCCGTCCGGCCCCCTCGCACTCCCTCGTCGACCCACGGAAGAGAGAACAGATGCACAGCACCCTGATCGTGGCCCGGATGGACCTCGAGTCGAGCGCCGAAGTCGGCAAGCTCTTCGCGGAGTTCGACCGGAGCGAGATGCCGCACCGCATGGGCACGCGCCGCCGTCAGCTGTTCGCCTACAAGGGCCTGTACTTCCACCTTCAGGACTTCGACGCGGACAACGGCGGAGAACTGATCGAGGAGGCCAAGACGGACCCGAGGTTCATGCAGATCAGCCAGGACCTCAAGCCGTTCATCGGGGCGTACGACCCGGCGACCTGGCGTTCCCCGGCCGATGCGATGGCCACCCGCTTCTACGACTGGACGGCTTCCGCATGAGCCCGCAGCACGCCGACACGAGGGGAGGCGACCACTGATGGGACGCCGAGTAGTGATCACGGGGGTCGGAGTGCTGGCACCGGGCGGTATCGGTGCCAAGAACTTCTGGAGTCTGCTGAGCGAAGGCCGCACGGCGACCCGGGCGATCACCTTCTTCGACCCCTCCTCGTTCCGTTCCCGGGTGGCGGCCGAGATCGACTTCGACCCGCAGCTGCACGGGCTGTCTCCCCAGGAGATCCGTCGTATGGACCGCGCCGCCCAGTTCGGCGTGGTCACCGCCCGCGAGGCGCTCGCCGACAGCGGCCTGGACCTCGCCGGGTTCGACCCCCACCGCACCGGTGTCACCATCGGCAGCGCGGTCGGCGCGACCACCGGGCTCGACGACGAGTACCGGGTGGTGAGCGACGACGGCCGGCTCGACCTGGTCGACCACACCTATGCCCCGCAGCACCTGTACAACTACTTCGTACCCAGCTCGATCTCGGCCGAGGTGGCCTGGGCGGTCGGCGCCGAGGGGCCGGCCACCGTGGTCTCCACCGGCTGCACCTCCGGCATCGACTCGGTCGGCCACGCCGCCGAGCTGATCCGCGAGGGCACCGCCGACGTCATGATCACCGGCGCGACGGACGCCCCGATCTCCCCGATCACGATGGCGTGCTTCGACGCCATCAAGGCGACCACCCCGCGCAACGACGACCCCGAGCACGCCTCGCGGCCCTTCGACGGCACCCGCAACGGCTTCGTGCTCGGTGAGGGCTCCGCCGTGTTCGTCCTGGAGGAGCTGGACAGCGCGCGCAAGCGCGGTGCGCACATCTACGCCGAGATAGCCGGGTACGCCTCCCGCTGCAACGCCTTCCACATGACCGGGCTGCGCCCCGACGGCCGGGAGATGGCCGAGGCCATCAAGGTGGCGCTGGGCGAGGCGCGGATGAACCCCGAGTCTGTCGACTACATCAACGCACACGGCTCGGGCACCAAGCAGAACGACCGCCACGAGACCGCGGCGTTCAAGCTCAGCCTCGGCGAGCACGCCTACCGCACGCCGGTCAGCTCCATCAAGTCGATGGTGGGCCACTCGCTGGGCGCGATCGGATCGATCGAGATCGCCGCCTCCGTGCTCGCGATGGAGAACCAGGTGGTGCCGCCCACCGCCAACCTGCACACCCCCGACCCGGAGTGCGACCTGGACTACGTGCCGCTCACCGCACGCGAGCAGCGCACCGACGCGGTGCTCACGGTCGGCAGCGGATTCGGCGGGTTCCAGAGCGCGATGGTGCTGGCCCGTCCCGAGAGGAGCGCCGCATGAGCGCCAGGACAGTGATCACCGGCATCGGTGTCGTCACCCCCAACGGGCTCGGCGTCGACGGCTTCTGGGCCGCGACCCGGGTCGGCAAGAACGCCATCGGCCGCGTCACCCGCTTCGATCCGACGCCCTACCCGTCCCAGCTGGCCGGCGAGATCAGCGACTTCGTCGCCGAGGAGCTCCTGCCCAGCCGGCTGCTCCCGCAGACGGACCGGATGACCCGGCTCGCCCTGGTCGCCGCGGACTGCGCCTTCAAGGACGCGGGCATACAGCCCGGCGACATCCCCGAGTTCGACATGGGCGTCGTCACCGCCTCCACGGCCGGCGGCTTCGAGTTCGGCCAGAACGAGCTCAAGAAACTGTGGAGCCAGGGCAGCGAGTACGTCAGCGCCTACCAGTCCTTCGCCTGGTTCTACGCGGTCAACAGCGGCCAGATCTCCATCCGCAACGGTATGCGGGGCCCCAGCGGTGTGGTCGTCAGCGACCACGCGGGCGGCCTCGACGCGATCGCCCAGGCCCGCCGGCAGATCCGCAAGGGCAGCAAACTGATCTTCTCCGGCGGCTTCGACGCCCCGATCTGCACCTGGGGCTGGGTCGCGCAGATCGCCGGCGGCCGGCTGTCCACCAGCAGCGACCCCGACCGGGCCTACCTGCCCTTCGACGCGGCCGCCGACGGCTACGTGCCCGGCGAGGGCGGTGCGCTGATCACCCTGGAGGACGAGCAGACGGCCCGCGAGCGCGGCGCGCAGAACATCTACGGCGAGATCGCCGGATACGGCTCGACCTTCGACCCGGAACCGGGAACCGGCCGTGAGCCCGGACTGCGCCGCGCCATCGAAGTGGCGCTCGCGGACGCCGGCGTCGAGGCGGACCAGGTCGACGTGGTGTTCGCCGACGCCGCGGGCACCCCGCGGCTGGACCGCGAGGAGGCCGACGCCATCAGCGCCGTCTTCGGTCCTTCCGGGGTGGCGGTCACCGCGCCCAAGACGATGACCGGCCGGCTCTACTCCGGCGCCGCTCCGGTGGACGTGGTCTCCGCCGTGCTGGCCATCCGCGAGGGTCTGATCCCGCCCACCACCAACGTGGAGCTGTCGCCCGAGTACGCCATCGACCTGGTGACCGGGCAGTCCCGGCCCGCCCCGGTGCGCACCGCGCTGGTCCTCGCCCGCGGCTACGGCGGCTTCAACTCCGCCGTGGTCGTCCGGGCCGCCGACTGACCCCACGGCTTCGCCCACCGCCGTCCGCGTCCCCAGGGGCGGGGGCGGCGGGCACCCCCACTCCGCGGCCGGGCATCCGGCTGCGTACGACCGACGAAGGGACCCCATGTCCGAGCAGGAATTCACCATCGAGGCCCTCAAGCAGATCCTGCTGGAGAGCGCCGGGGCCGACGAGAACATCGACCTCGACGGCGACATCCTCGACACCGACTTCGAGGCGCTGGGCTACGAGTCGCTGGCCCTGCTGGAGACCGGTGGCCGGATCGAGCGCGAGTACGGCATCTCCCTGGACGACGACATCTTCACCGACCACCGCACCCCGCGTGCCCTGGTCGCGGCGGTCAACGCCTGCATCAAGGACGCCGTCACCGCCTGACAGCCCGCTCGCGGCCGCCGCGCAGCCCGCGGCGGCCGCTCCTGGACACGAGCACTCACCGGAGAAGAGAGACATGTCGCAGCAGGACCAGCCAGTAGCCCTCGTCACCGGCGCGACCAGCGGAATCGGGCTCGCCGTCGCGCGCCTCCTGGCCGCCCAGGGACACCGGGTGTTCATCGGCGCGCGCAACGCCGAGAACGTCGCCGCCACCATCAAGCAGCTTCAGGACGAAGGCCTTCAGGTCGACGGCACCACCCTGGACGTCCGCTCGTCCGCCGACGCCCGCGCCTTCGTGCAGGCCGCCGTCGAGCGCTTCGGCACCGTGGACGTACTGGTCAACAACGCCGGTCGCAGCGGCGGGGGAGTCACCGCCGACATCGACGACGAGCTGTGGCACGACGTCATCGACACCAACCTCAACAGCGTGTTCCGGCTGACCCGCGAGGTGCTCACCACCGGTGGGCTGCGCCACAAGAACCGCGGCCGGATCATCAACATCGCCTCCACCGCCGGCAAGCAGGGCGTCGTGCTCGGCGCCCCGTACTCGGCCTCCAAGCACGGCGTCGTCGGCTTCACCAAGGCGCTCGGCAACGAGCTGGCCCCCACCGGCATCACCGTCAACGCGGTCTGCCCCGGTTACGTCGAGACGCCGATGGCCCAGCGCGTCCGGCAGGGCTACGCGGCCGCGTACGACGCCTCCGAGGAGGCGATCCTCGAGAAGTTCCAGGCGAAGATCCCGCTGGGCCGCTACTCCACCCCCGAGGAGGTGGCCGGCCTCGTCGGCTACCTGGCCTCCGACACCGCGGCCTCCATCACCTCCCAGGCCCTCAACGTCTGCGGTGGACTCGGCAACTTCTGAGCCGGCCCCGAGAAGCGAACCCGAACCCGAGGAGTATGACCATGCCGCAGCCCGGCCTGCGCGAGGTGGAGCACGAGATCACGGTCTCGGCCCCGGCCACCGCCGTCTACCGGTTGATCGCCGAGGTGCAGAACTGGCCCAGGATCTTCCCGCCGACCATCCACGTCGACCACGTCGAGAAGAGCGGGCGCACCGAGCGCATCCGCATCTGGGCCACCGCCAACGGTGAGGCCAAGAACTGGACGTCGCACCGCACCCTCGATCCGGAACAGCTGCGGATCACCTTCCGCCAGGAGGTCTCCGCGCCCCCGGTCGCCTCGATGGGCGGCACCTGGGTCATCGAGCCGCTCTCCGGGTCCACCGCCCGGGTCCGGCTGCTGCACGACTACCGGGCCGTCGACGACGACCCGCAGAGCCTGCGGTGGATCGACGAGGCCGTCGACCGCAACTCCCGCTCCGAGCTCGCCGCGCTCAAGACGAACGTCGAACTGGCCCACGCGTCCGAGGAGCTGACCTTCTCCTTCGAGGACACGGTCCACGTCGCGGGCTCGGCCAAGGACGTCTACGACTTCATCAACGAGGCCCACCTGTGGTCCGAGCGGCTCCCGCACGTGGCCACCGTCCGGCTCGACGAGGACACCCCGGGCCTGCAGACGCTGGAGATGGACACCCGGGCCAAGGACGGCTCGGTGCACACCACCAAGTCCTACCGGGTGACCTTCCCGCACCAGAAGATCGCCTACAAGCAGGTCACCCTGCCGGCGCTGATGACCCTGCACACCGGTTACTGGACGTTCGCGGAGAGCGGCGCCGGGGTCGCCGCGTCCTCGCAGCACACCGTCACCATCAACACCGAGAACATCACCCGGATCCTGGGCGCCGACGCGACCGTCGCCGACGCTCGGGAGTACGTACGGACGGCCCTGAGCACCAACAGCCGCGCCACCTTGAACCACGCCAAGGACTACGCGGAAGCCAAGGCCTGATCATGGGGGAGGACCGCACCAGCACCCAGGTGATCGTGGTCGGCGCGGGCCCGGTCGGGCTCATGCTCGCCGGGGAGCTGCGGCTGGCCGGCGCGGACGTGGTGGTCCTCGAAAAGCTCACCGCGCCGACCACCGAGTCGCGGGCGTCCACCTTGCACGCCCGCACCATGGAGATCCTCGACAGCCGGGGCCTGCTGCGGCCGCTCGGCGAGGTGCCGAACGACCGCAGGGGCCACTTCGGGGGCATCCCGCTGGACCTCACGCTCCCCGGCCCCTACCCGGGCCAGTGGAAGGTCCTGCAGACCCGGATCGAGGAGCTGCTGGGCCAGTGGGCGCAGGACCTGGGCGCGGACGTCCGGCGCGGTCACGAGCTGACCGGGCTGACCGTGACCGAGGACTGTGCCGAGGCCCGGGTGCGCCTCCCGGACGGTACGACGGCGACCTTCCGGGCCCTGTGCGTCGTCGGCTGCGACGGCGAGGACAGCGCCGTGCGCCGCCTGGGAGGTTTCGGCTTCCCCGGCGGCGACGCCACCCGTGACATGCTGCGCGCCGACGTGGCCGGCATCGACGTCCCCAACCGCCGCTTCGAGCGGCTGGAGGGCGGACTCGCCGTCGCCGCCCGGCGTCCCGACGGTGTGACCCGGGTGATGGTGCACGAGTTCGGTGCCCGGCCGCGCGGCGCGCAGCCGGGCTTCGCGGAGGTCGCCGACACCTGGAAGCGCGTCACCGGGGAGGACATCAGCGCCGGAACCCCGCTGTGGGTGAACTCCTTCGGGGACGCCTCCCGGCAGGCCGACCGCTACCGCGACCACCGGCTCTTCCTGGCCGGTGACGCGGCGCACCAGCAGATGCCGATCGGCGGCCAGGCCCTCAACCTGGGCCTGCAGGACGCCGTCAACCTCGGCTGGAAGCTGGCCGCCCAGGTGCGGCAGCGCGGCCCCGACGGCCTGCTCGACAGCTACCACGGCGAGCGGCACGCCGTCGGGCGGCGGGTCCTGAACAACATCAGGGCGCAGGCGCTGCTGCTGCTCGGTTCCGCCGAGGTCGAGCCGGTCCGGCAGGTCTTCGCCGAGCTGGCCGCGGGCAGCGAGAACGTACGCGCGCACCTGGCCGGGATGATCTCCGGTCTCGACATCCGTTACGACGTGGGCCCCGGCCGGCACCCGCTGCTCGGCCGCCGCCTCCCGCACGCGGACATCACCACCGCCGAGTCCACCACCACCAGCACCGCCCTGCTGCGCAGCGGGCGCGGTGTGCTGCTCCTCCTGCCGGGCGGCGACGCCCGCCGAGAGGAGTTGCGCACCCTCGCCGCCCCCTGGGCGGACCTGGTGCACACGGTGACGGCCACTTCCGTGTCCGAGGGCCTCACGGCGCCGGACACCGGCGCTCTCCTGGTGCGGCCCGACGGCCATGTGGTGTGGGCCGACACCGACGGCACGGACCTTGCGACGGCCCTGAACCGCTGGTTCAAGGAGCCACCCCGAGCGACCGGGGCCCCGGCCGCAGCCCCGCTCACAGCGCCAGTCACAGCCCCAGTCACAGCACCGGCACCCGCGAAGAAGAATCGGAGAACACACATGAACAGGCTCACGGGCAAGACCGCGCTCGTCACAGGGTCGAGCCGCGGCATGGGCCGTGCGGCTGCCCTGCGGCTGGCACAGGAGGGCGCGCTCGTCGCCGTCCACTACACCGCCAACCGCGAGGCGGCCGACGACGTCGTCACGCTGATCGAGAAGGACGGCGGCCGGGCCTTCACCGTCCGCGCGGAGCTGGGCGTCCCCGGTGACGTCCACGAGCTGTTCCTGGGCCTGGAGAGCGGGCTGCGGGAGCGCACCGGGACCACCGGCCTCGACATCCTGGTCAACAACGCGGGCGTCATGGGCGGCGTCAAGCCCGAGGACACCACACCCGAGAAGTTCGACCAGCTCTTCGCGGTCAACGCCAAGGCGCCGTTCTTCCTCATCCAGCGGGCCCTGAAGAACATGCCCGACGGCGGACGCATCATCAACATCACCTCCGGCCTCACCCGTTTCGCGAACCCGGACGAGATCGCGTACGCGATGACCAAGGGTGCCGTCGACCAGCTCGCGCTGCACTTCGCCAAGTACCTCGGGCCGCGCAACATCACCATCAACAGCGTGGCGCCCGGCATCACCCGCAACGACAACCCCGTCTTCGGCATCCCCGAGGCGGTCGAGCAGATGGCACAGCTCTCCGCGTTCAACCGGATCGGCGAGCCGGAGGACGTCGCCGACGTCGTGGCCTTCCTCGCCACCGACGAGGCCCGCTGGATCACCGGCTCCTTCGTGGACGCCACCGGGGGCACGCTGCTCGGTTGAAACAGCCGGCACACCGAGGCGGCCGGCGGATCCCCGCCGGCCGGCCACCCCTTCCCCTTGCCAGTCACCCAGCCACTACGGCGGAACGGGACTATGACACCTCCGACGACGCCCCGGCCCCCGACCGTGCCGGACACGACGGCCGGGCAGTGGAGCCCGGCCCTGTGGGGCCTGCTGTTCGTGCTCGCGGGCAACATGCTCATCGACGCCCTCGAGGTGTCCGTGGCACTGGTGGCACTGCCCGCCGTCGGCGCCGACCTCGGCCTGCCCGTGGCGCAACTGCAGTGGGTGGTCAGCGGGTTCGCCGTCGGGTTCGGCGGGCTTCTGCTCTTCGGCGGGCGCGTGGTGACGCTGCTCGGACGCCGCCGCGTCTACCTCGCCGCGCTCCTCGTCTTCTCCGCCGCGTCGCTGGCGGGCGCCCTCGCGGACAGCGGACCGCTGCTGATCGCCACTCGCCTGGTGAAGGGCTTCTGCGCCGCGCTGACCGCGCCCACCGGACTCGCCATCATCACCTCGGTGTTCCCCGAGGGCCCCGCCCGCCGCAGGGCGGTGTCGGTCTACTCCCTCTTCGGCGCCAGCGGCTTCTCGGCGGGACTGCTGCTCTCGGGGCTGCTCACCGAGGTGAGCTGGCGCTGGACCTTCGCCTTCCCCGCCCCGGTCGCCCTGCTGCTGTTCGCCGCCGGGCTGTGGCTGGTCCCGCGCGACGCACCGCGCAAGGACACCACCGGGCGGTACGGCTTCGCGAGCGCGCTCGGCCTCACCGGCGCGACGCTGCTGCTGGTGTACGCGATCACCTCCGTGCCCGGCACCGGGTGGCAGCACCCGCGCACGGCCGGGGCGTTCGCCCTCGCGGCGCTGCTCGGCGTGGTGTACGTACGCGGCGAGCTGACGGCCCGGGAGCCGCTGCTGAACCTGGGGCTGCTCACCCACGGGCCGCTGCTGCGCTCCGCACTCGGTGCCGCGGCGTTCAACGGCTCGTACCTCGGACTGCTCCTCCTGAGCACCCTGCACCTGCAGCAACGCGCCGGGTGGAGCCCGCTGGAGACCGGGCTCGCCTTCCTGCCGGCCAGCGTCCCGCTCGCGCTCACCGCGCTGTACTCGGGCCGGGTCGTGGCCCGGTTCGGCCCGGCCCGGCTGATCGCGGCCGGTGCCGCCGCCGCACCCGTCGGCTACCTGCTCTACCCGCGCGGTGCCCCCGCCGAGGTGCGGTACCTCACCGACGTACTGCCCACCATGCTGCTCGTCGGCGCCGCGTTCGTGCTCGCCTTCACGGCGCTCCACCTCCAGGCCACCGGATCGGTCGCCGCCCAGCGGCAGGCGGCGGCGAGCGGGCTGTACCAGACGGCGGTGCAACTGGGCGCCGCGCTCATGGTCGGGCTGACCTCCGCGCTGTACACCGTGGGGTACGGCCCCGCCCTGGGGCTGCTCACGGCCGTCGGCCTGGCCGGCTTCCTCGTCGCGCTGCGCGGCCTGCGGTGAGCGGACACGCCGGCGTACCGGGCCCCGTTCCCCCGTGGCCCGTCTCCCCGGACCGGCTCGACCTGTGGCTGGTGCCCGGCCCCCGGGAGAGCGGAGCGGCAGCGTCCGGCCTCCCGGTACCCGACTTCTCGGGACCCGGCTTCTCGGAACTCGACGACACCGAGCGGCGCCGGGCAGAGTCCTTCGTCCGTCCGGCCCAGGCGCTGCTCTACGCGACCGCCCACGTCGCACTGCGCCGGCTGCTGGGCCGCTACACGGGCATCGCGCCCCAGGACGTACGGTTCGTCCGCGAGCCCTGTCCCGGCTGCGGCGGGGCGCACGGCCGCCCGGCCCTGGCCCGGGCTTCGCCGCCCCTGCACTTCTCCCTCTCCCACAGCGCCGGTCTGGCCCTCGTCGGCGTTGCGGCCGTCCCCGTCGGCGTGGACGTGGAGCGGCTGCCCCGCGAGGAGACCGTCGAGGTCTGCACCCCGTCGCTGCACCCGCGGGAGCGCGCCGAGCTGGCGCGGATTCCCCCCGGGGAGAGGAGCGGGCCGTTCGGCCGGCTCTGGACCCGTAAGGAGGCCTACCTCAAAGGCATCGGAACAGGTCTGAGCCGCTCTCCGGCCCACGACTACCTCGGTGCCGACCGGGGCGGGCACCCGCCCGGCTGGGCCGTGTTCGACGTCGCCTGCCCCCCTACGCACGCCGCAGCGGCCGCCGTCCGGGGGCCGGCTCCACGGACGGTCGAGATCCGTCGGCTGGAGCCGGCCGACGGCGCCTTCGCCGCGGCCACCACCTACCCACGGAAGGTGCACACCTCATGTCCGGAGTAGAAGAGACGATCCTGTCCCGGATCGGCAGACTGACCGACATCAAGGAATCGGCACGGCGCGGCCCCGATTCGGCGGCCACCGAACGCCAGCACGCCAAGGGGAAACTGACCGCCCACGAGCGCATC
Organism: Streptomyces altiplanensis; assembly: GCF_053591575.1. Taxonomy (NCBI): domain Bacteria; kingdom Bacillati; phylum Actinomycetota; class Actinomycetes; order Kitasatosporales; family Streptomycetaceae; genus Streptomyces; species Streptomyces altiplanensis. Next base: position 11,803 of record NZ_JBSFUB010000082.1, read on the forward strand.
GCCCTGCTCCTGGACAAGGGATCCTTCAACGAGGTCGAAGCCCTGCGCAGGCACCGGGCGAGCGGCTTCGGCCTGGAGCACAAGAAGCCGTACGGCGACGGTGTCATCACCGGCTGGGGCACCGTCCACGGCCGTACGGTCTTCGTCTACGCCCATGACTTCCGGGTCTTCGGCGGCGCGCTCGGCGAGGCGCACGCTCAGAAGATCCACAAGATCATGGACCTGGCCGAGGCCGCCGGCGCACCGGTGGTCAGCCTCAACGACGGGGCGGGCGCCCGGATCCAGGAGGGCGTCACCGCGCTGGCCGGGTACGGCGGCATCTTCCAGCGCAACACCCGCGCCTCCGGGGTCATCCCGCAGATCTCGGTGATGCTCGGCCCCTGCGCGGGCGGCGCCGCCTACAGCCCGGCGCTCACCGACTTCGTGTTCATGGTCCGTGAGACCTCGCAGATGTTCATCACCGGACCCGACGTCGTCAAAGCCGTCACCGGTGAGGAGATCAGCCAGAACGGCCTCGGCGGCGCCGACGTCCACGCCGGCGTCTCGGGCGTCTCCCACTTCGCGTACGACGACGAGGAGCACTGCATCGAGGACGTGCGGTACCTGCTGTCGCTGCTGCCCTCCAACAACCGCGAGCTGGCGCCCGTCGAACGCTGCGCCGACCCGGCCGACCGGCTCAACGAGGCCCTGCTCGACCTGGTCCCGGCCGGATCGGGGCAGGCGTACGACATCCGCAAGGTCGTCGAGGAGATCGCCGACGACGGCGAGTACTTCGAGGTGCACCCGGCCTGGGCGACCAACATCGTCTGCGCGTTCACCCGCCTCGACGGCCATGTCGTCGGCGTCGTCGCCAACCAGCCCGCTTCCATGGCGGGTGTGCTGGACATCGAAGCCTCCGAGAAGGGTGCCCGTTTCGTCCAGTTCTGCGATGCCTTCAACATCCCGCTGGTCACCCTGGTCGACGTGCCCGGCTTCCTGCCCGGCGTGGACCAGGAGCACAACGGCATCATCCGGCGCGGCGCCAAGCTGCTGTACGCGTACTGCAACGCCACCGTGCCGCGTATCTCGCTGGTGCTGCGCAAGGCGTACGGCGGCGCCTACATCGTCATGGACTCCCGCTCGATAGGCGCCGACCTGGCGCTGGCCTGGCCCACCAACGAGATCGCGGTGATGGGTGCGGAGGGCGCGGCCAACGTGGTCTTCCGGCGCGAGATCAACGCGGCCGACGACCCGCAGGCCGTACGCGAGCAGCGGATCGCGGAGTACAAGGACGAGCTGATGCACCCCTACTACGCGGCCGAACGCGGCCTGATCGACGACGTCATCGACCCGCGCCAGACCCGGTCGGTCCTGATCCGCTCGCTCGCCATGCTGCGCGCCAAGCACGCGGACCTGCCCTCGCGCAAGCACGGCAACCCCCCGCAGTGACCCTCCCTCCTCCCGCGGACCGGAGCTTCGGCCGTGTCCTCCTCGCCCGCGCGGCCGTCCGCCGGGGGCGAGGAGGTGCTGGACGCCCACTCCGCGCGGCCCGTGCCGGCCGGCGTCCGTAGTGCCCGGCTGAATTTGACGCAAGCGTGACAGAGTCGCGGATACATCTGATACGGAAATCCTTGAACAGCTCTCCGTGACCGAAGAAGCTGGTTGCACAGGCGAAGAAACGCCATCGGACGTGAAAGGCATTGAATATGGCGGACGGTGCTCCGGCGCAGTCTTACAGCACGGGATCGCTGACCCGGAATCAATTCTCGCAGCTCGACCAGATGCAGCTGTTCGAGAGGAAATACGATCCGGTGACCCGGGCCGTCGTCGAGGCACTTCCCGTGAGCCGCGACTGGCAGTGCCTCGAACTGGGTGCCGGAGCCGGGTCGATGTCCTACTGGCTGGCGGAACGGGTTACCGAGGGCGGCGTGCTCGCTGTCGACATCGACACGAGCCGGCTGGACACCGGCCGCGCCACGAACCTGACGATCCACCAGGCGGACATAGTCACCGAGGAGTTCCAGGAAGGCGCCTACGACCTCGTCCTCGCGCGGGCCGTACTGGAACACCTGAAGGACCCCGACGAGTTGCTGGCCCGTGCGACGCGCTGGCTGGCCCCCGGCGGCTGGCTGGTGGTGGAGGACTTCTACTACCTGCCCGCCGAGCACGCCGCGACCGCCGTGGGACGCACTCTGGTCGGCGGGTACGTGCGGCGCATGCAGGAGCAGGGGGCCGACATGGGGTGGGCGCGGCACCTGCCCGCCGCGCTGGCCCGGGCCGGACTGGTGTCGCCCCAGGTGCGGCTCACGCCCGCGGGCCCCGGCCAGTCCGCGGCCGACGACGAACTGATCGGCCTGCGGCTCAGGCAGGAGGGTCATGCGCTGGTGGACGGCGGCATGGTCACCGCGGACGAACTCGCGGACTTCATGGGTCTGCTGGGGCGTCCGGAGGGGCGGGACATGACGACGCTCATGGTCTCGGCGTGGGCGCAGCGCCCGGCCGGCTGAGCTGCCGCGTCTCCGGTGTCACATCCGTTTCCACGAGGGAGTCATCATGACTGCACGCAACGTTGTCCTGGTCACCGCGGCCACCGGGAATGTCGGGCCGCACGCGGTGGCCCACCTGCTCGACGCCGGTGCCAGGGTCCGCGCCCTGGTCCTTCGGGACGATCCGAACATCGGCCGTCTGCCGCAGGGCGTCGAGATCTGCTACGGCGACCTCGCCGAACCGGACAGCCTCGACGAAGCCCTGGAAGGCGTTGACGGCGTCTTCCTCATGTGGCCCTTCTTCGCGCTTCCGGTCGACACCGCGCCCGCGGTCCTGAAGAAGATCGAGGCGAAAGCACGGCGCGTCGCCTTCGTCTCGTCCGTCGGCGTGCACATCGGCCTCGAACCGGTGGACAACAACTGCCACGCCTACATCGAGCAACTGCTCGAGCGGACCACCCTCGAGTGGACGTTCCTGCGGACCACCGGCTTCCACTGCAACGCCCTGGGGTTCGCCCCCCAGATCCGTACCGGCGACGTGGTGCGGTACCCGTACGGCGAGGCCACCCGCACCTCCGTGGACGAGAGCGACCTCGCCGCCGTCGGAGCCAAGGCGCTCACCAGCGACGGGCACGCCCGGAAGAAGTACCTGGTCTCCGGCCCCGAAGAGCTCTCCCAGGCGGAGCAGGTCCGCATCATCGGCGAGGTGATCGGGCGCGAACTGTCCTGGCAGGACGTCGAGCACGGGGCCGCCCGGCAGGCGATGGTGGACAGCGGCTGGCCGCCCTCGTACGCGGACGGGGCGCTCGACTACTTCGCGACGCTCACCAAGGAGCCGGAGGTCGGCTCGAACGTCGTGGAAGAGGTGACCGGCACGCCGGCCCGGAACTTCCGTTCATGGGCCTCTGAGCGGGCCGACGCCTTCCGCTGAGCGACAGCGACCGAGCGGCACCAGTCCCATGGACACCACGTACGGAGTTCCGACATGACAGACATTCCCGCGCCCGAGGCCGGCTTCGTCACCTTTGACGTCCTGGCGGCCGAACGGCCCGAGACGGCCGACGAGCTGGTCGACGCCATCACCGCCGAGTCCATGGCGCGGACGCGCCACAGCCCGGGTTTCATCTCTTCCCGCGTCCACGTGAGCACGGACCGGCGGACGGTGGTGCACCGCGGTCAGTGGCGCGGCGCGGCGGACCACCGGGCCGCGCTCGCGGGCGGCCGCACCCCCGACGTGCTGACGGCGCTGTCGAACAGGCCGGACGTACGGGCGGTGACGGCTTTCCGGGGGGCTCCGGCCCCCGGCATCGACGGTCCCCGGCTCGGCGCGCGACCGGAGTACGTGGCCGTCGCCACCCGGCACCTGCACGGCCGCGAGTCCTTCGACACCCTGATGGGCCTGTTGGCCCGCAGCGGTGAATGGAAGCGCCGCCACCGCGGGTTCATCTCGACCACGCCGCACATCAGCCCTGACGGCAGGACATTCGTCAACTACGTGATGTGGGCCGACGAGAGCTCGTATCACGCGTGGATGGCCGACCCGAGGATCTCCGAGGGGCAGGAGGAGATCGCACGCCTCGAAGAGGCGCCGCCCGCATACGTACTGTGCACCGTGGCCGCCGACATCGAGGCGGCCTGAAACCGCGCCGGACGACGGGACAACCCCCCCCGGGGTGATCCGTCGCACCGGAGCCCGGTTTCCAGACCGTTGTGAACTGAAGGGCCACCAGCAGTGACCGCTGTCAAGAGCACATCCCTGCGGGTCGAGATCGCCCTCGATCTCACCTGCGTCCACTCCTACATCGGATTCACCCGCTTCGAGCGGGTCGCCGGCCGCCACCGTGCGGCGGGCGGGGAACTCGATGTGGTGTTCCTCCCCTTCCAGGTCTCTCCCGACGCGCCACCGGAGGGAATGCCGCTGTCCGAGGTGCACCTCGGTTTCTTCGGCAGCGCGGAGCGGGCCGCCCAGGCGACCGCGAGCATGGCGGCCGTCGGCGCCAAGGACGGCCTGGAGCTGGACTTCGCGCGCGCCGTGCATGTGAACACCTTCGAGGCCCACCGCCTCCTGGCCGCCGCGGCGGACCAGGGGCTGGGGGAGCCGATGGCCGAGCGCCTGTTCCGGGCCTATCTGACCGAGGGGCTGAACATCGGCGACCGCGCCACACTCGACCGGCTCGCCGCCGAGACCGGTGTCCGGCCGGCCCCCGGCGGGGCCGAGGAGCTGCGGGCCGAACTGACCCGGGTGCGGTCCCTCGGTATCCGCTCCGTGCCGGTGTTCCGCTTCGACGGCGGGGCTCTGGTGGCCGGTGCGCAGTCCGAGGAGACCTTCCGGAACGTACTGGCGGCCGCCACCGCGGCCGACCGCTGAATCCGGTGTTCCGTCGTCTGAATTCGATGTCCCGTCGTTTCCCACCGCTTCCCCCCTTACCTCGGCAACGTCCTTCCCACCCGTAGGAGCACTCGTATGAGATTGAAGCGCACACGTCATATATGGACCGCCACCGCCGCCGGCGCGCTGCTGGTCCTCACCGCGACGACGGGCCTGAGCACCGCCGCCGCGGCCCAGCCCGCGGCCCGGTCCGCAGTGGTCCAGTCCGCCGCCGAGGAGCAGGGCCGCCAGGTCCTGGAGATCAAGTCCTCCGCCGGCGGCATGGACGCGCCGGCCACCGCGCGTCCCGGCCAGATCACTTTCCGGGTCTCCACCACGGACCCCGCGTCGGGCTGGATATCGCTGGTCCGCCCGAAGCCCGGCGTGACCTTCGGAGATTTCCGCTCCTCCCTGCTGAAGATCATCAATGCGGTCGGGCCCGACATCGTCGAGGGCAGCGCCGAGATCCAGCAGAAGGCGGAACTGCTCGGCGGTACGGTCATCCACCCGAACCTCCCGGCGTCCTTCACCAGGACCGTTGAGCCGGGCACGTACTGGTTCTTCGACTACCAGCACATCCGGGCCGAGAACCCGCGCCACAGCGTCCTCGAGGTCAGCGGCGCCGCCGGCACCGCCGCGAGGCCGACTCCCACCGCCACCCTCACGGGCAAGCTGGTCGACGGCCAGCCGTACTGGGACCTCGACGGCACCGTGCAGGCGGGCCACGCGGTCCGCTTCCGCAACGCCATGCCCGCCGGCCAGAACATCGAGGCCATCTTCTTCCGCCTCGCGGAGGACACCACCGAGGAAGACGTACGGGCCTACGTCAACGACTTCGGCGACACCGGCGCCTTCCCGGACTACACAGGCCCCCTCGACCTGGACCAGGGCACCGGTGGGCTGCCCATGAACTCCGGTGAGACCTCGCTGCTCGAACTCACCTTCCAGCCGGGCCGTTACGTGGTGGTCGACTTCTTCAGCGACGCCAAGGACGGCAGCAGCCTCATCAAGCGCGGTCACTGGAAGATCTTCGAAGTGAAGTGACCTCCGGACGACCCCTGGCCGCCGGGGCCCGTCCGCGTGACCGCACCGACCGGGCGTACGGGCCCCGGCGCCTTCCCCGGGCCCGTACGGCCCGCTCTCCCGATTTTCCCGCCCAGGACCGCGAAGACGGAGGCGACGGCCATGGACATGTCCGGAGCGACTGCTGAGACGTTCATACGCATCGAGAACGGCGCCCCCGACGCCGACGAGCTGGCCGCGCTCACCGCGGTCCTGCTCGCCCGGGCGGCCGCCCTGGCGGACGGCGCCGGCACCGGGACGGACGAGGTCCGGGCCGTCGCCCGCTGGCGCCGGCTGGAGCGCTCCTCCGGCCACCGCACCCCGCGCAGTTGGCGAAGCGCCGCTCCCGGCGGGCACGGAAGGGCCGCATAAGCAGGGAACCTTTTGACCGCCGGACCAAGCCTCCTCCCCTCAGGAGTACTGATCAGATGGCAGAGCTGCTGGATTCGAGTGTTCCGGAAGTCCGTGGCATCACTCTTGACGCAGGAGGCATCCCGGTCTCGGGCCTGGTCGCCGAGACGTGGCCCCGGCCGCCGCGGGCCGTGGTGGTCGCCGTGCACGGCGGCGGGATGCGGGCCGGTTACTTCGACAGCCGGTCCCACCCCGGGCTTTCGCTGCTGACCCTCGGCGCGGAGCTCGGATACACCGTGCTGGCCGTGGACCGCCCCGGCTACGGCCGGTCGGCTCCGTGTCTGCCCGAGGGGCAGACGGTCCAGGAGCAGGCGGTGACCCTGCACGCCGCGCTGGCCGACTTCGCGGCCACCCACGACACCGGAGCGGGCTTCTTCATGGTCGCCCACTCCAACGGCGGCAAGCTCGCGCTGGCCGCCGCCGCGCACGAACGCGGCGACACCCTGCTGGGCCTGGACATATCGGGCCTGGGCAACCGGTTCGCCGTGTACCCGCACCAGTTGCCCGGCGCGGCAGGGCACGGTGAGTGGCGCCGGCACTGGGGCGCCCTGCGGCTCTACCCGCCGGGCGCCTTCCGGCTCGGCCGCGAACTGCTGTCGCCGGTGCCGGCCAGTGAGGTGGCGGAGGGCCCGCTGTGGCCCGAGCTGTATCCCGGCATCGCCGCCCGCGTCCGGGTGCCGGTCCGCTTCACCTTCGCCGAGCAGGAGCAGTGGTGGCGGTTCGACGAGGAGGCCGTCGCCGCGCTCAGGCATCCGCTGGCCGCACCGAAGGTGCTGGTCGACCACCAGCCGGACGCCGGGCACAACATCAGCCTCGGGTGGGCGGCCCGTACGTATCACCTCCGCGCGCTGGCCTTCCTGGAGGAATGCCTCCTGGCCCGCGACGCGGCGGTCCCGGAGGCCCGCCGCAGGTCCGCCGAGCGGCGGGTGGCGGCCGGCCTGGAGTGTGTGAGCAGTCCGGTCTGAACCGGCCGGTGATCCGTCCGGTCCTTCCAGCAGATCCGCATGAGAGGCAGGCAGAGGTGGGCGCAGACGTCATCGAGCACGAAGCCACACTCCTCGAAGAGCCGCACGCCCCACGGCCCGCGCTCCTCGCCGGTGAGGAGGGGGAGAACCCCGACCGCCACATCTTCCGCGGCACCGACTGACGGAGCCGGGAAGCGACAGCGACGACGAGTCACCCCCGCGACCCGGTCCGCCCCCGGGCCGGGGGAGGAGCACCATGAGGAACACCCTCGCCGGAATGTTCCAGTCTCTGACGGTCCGCAACTTCCGGCTGTTCGCGGCCGGGCAGCTCGTCTCCGTCGGCGGCACCTGGATGATGATCGTGGCCCAGGACTGGCTCGTGCTCTCCCTGACCGACGACTCGGCCTCCGCCCTGGGCGTGATCACCGCCCTGCAGTTCGCACCCCTGCTGCTGTTCACGCTCCACGCGGGGGGCCTCGCCGACCGCCACGACAAGCGCCGGCTGCTGATGGGCGCCAACCTCGCCTCGGGCGTGCTGGCCGCGCTGCTCGGCGTGCTGGTGCTGGCGGGAGGGGTGCGGCTGTGGCATGTCGGTCTGTTCGCGCTGGGAATCGGCCTGGTCAACGCCGTCGAGATACCGGCCCGGATGTCGTTCGTCAGCGAACTGGTCGGCGCCGACCTGCTGCCCAACGCGTCCGCGCTCAGCGCCGCCTACTTCAACACCGCGCGGGTGCTGGGCCCGGCCGCGGCGGGCCTGCTGATCAGCTGGTTCGATACCGCGACGGTGATGCTGCTCAACGCCGTGAGCTATCTGGCGACGGTGGCCGGACTGTGGCTGATCCGCCCCGACGAACTGCACCGTGGCGCCCGGCGCCCCCGGCGCGCCCGCGTGGCGGACGGGATCCGGCACGTGGTGGCCCAGCCGGACCTTCTGCTGCCGATGGCGCTGGTCGCGGTGGTCGGCATGCTGGGCTTCAACTTCCAGCTCACCCTGCCGCTGCTCGCCAAGACGGTCTTCCACGCCGATGCCGCCGCCTTCGGGCTGCTGACCACGGCGCTGGCGGCGGGTTCGCTCGGCGCGGCCTTCGCCACGACCCTGCGCCGGGGCAGACCGCCGCTCGGTCTCGTCATCGGGACGGCGGCCGCATTCGGCGCGGTGCAGATCCTGGCGGGTCTCGCACCGACCTACACCACGGCCGCGGTGGCGCTGTTCTTCACGGGCTTCGCGTCCGTCTGCTTCGCGCAGGCGGCCAACCACCGGATCCAGCTCGGCACCGATCCGGCCTACCGCGGCCGGGTGATGGCGCTCTACACCTTGGTCTTCCAGGGCACCACCCCGCTCGGCGCGCTTCTCGTCGGCGGCCTGTCCGAAACCCTGGGCGCCCGGTCCGGTCTCCTCGTCGGCGGTGCGGCCTCGGTCCTCGCCGCGGGCGCCGCGCTCGCCTTCCACCTCCGCCGGACCCGGCCCGCGGACGCGACCGCCGGCCGCCCTGTCGAGTCCGTGCGCTGACGCAGGGGGTTTGGATCCGGTATTGCGGGTTACCCGAAGTCGGAGGGTGACATGGCATCTCAGAACAGCAACACACCTAAGAACAAAGAGAGTTCGCAGTCCACGGCGGAAAGCCGGCCGGGCCCGATGGAAGTGCTGCGCGGTGCGCGGGCACAGCTGGCGGAGCTCACCGGCATGGAGGCCGAGTCCGTCTCTTCCTTCGAGCGTACGGAGGGGGACGGCTGGATGTTGCGGGTCGAGGTGCTCGAACTGGCCCGGGTCCCCGACACGATGAGCCTGCTCGCGTCGTACGAAGTCACACTCGACGCCCAAGGAGCGCTCACCGGGTACAGGCGCGTCCACCGCTACGAGCGCGGCCGCGCGGACCGTTCATAGACACCCATGGATATCCGACAAAACCGACACGTGGATATCTGACAAAACAGACAGATTAGATACACCTGACAAACCGGCAAGTCCGGTACACCCGACAGGAGGAGGGCCGGTCAGCATGACCGTAGTCCCGGCACAGCAAGGCGGAGGCGGCGGCGGTACCAGCGGCCTCTACGACGTCCTGGAACTCGTCCTCGACCGGGGTCTCGTCATCGACGCGTTCGTACGTGTCTCCCTGGTCGGCATCGAGATCCTCAAGATCGACATCCGGGTCGTGGTGGCGAGCGTCGACACGTATCTGCGCTTCGCCGAGGCGTGCAACCGCCTCGACCTCGAAACCGGCGCCAACAAGAGCCCCGGCCTGCCCGAGATCGTCGGTGAGGTCACCGAGTCCGGCGCCAGGGGCAAGTCCAAGGGCGCGCTGTCCGGCGCCGCAGAGACCATCTCGGACGCGTTCCAGCAGGCCCGCAGCGGCGGTGACGGCCAGTCCGAGTCGAAGCCCCGCGCCCGCCGCACCACCACGTCCCGCCGGAAGGAGGAGCAGGAGTGAGTACGTACGTCTACGGCATCGCACGCGGCAGCCACCCGGAGCTCCCCGAGCAGACGACCGGCGTCGGAAACCCGCCGATGCCCGTGCGCGCCCTCAGGGTCGGCGAACTGGCCGCCCTGGTGAGCGACGCGCCCGAGGACCTCAGGCCCAAGCGCCGCGACCTGCTGGCGCACCAGACCGTCCTCTCGGAGGCGGGCGCCGTGGGCGCCGTGCTGCCGATGCGCTTCGGCAGCCTGTCGTCCGACGACGAGTCGGTGCGCACGGTGCTCGCCGAGCGCGAGAAGCACTACCTGGAGCGCCTCGACGCGCTCGACAACAAGGTCGAGTACAACGTGAAGGCCACGCACGACGAGGAGGCCGTCCTCCACCAGGTCCTCGCAGAGGACGCCGAACTGCGCGCGCTCAACGAGGCCAACCGTGCGGCCGGCGGCGGCACGTACGAGCAGAAGCTGCGGCTCGGCGAACGCGTCGTGGCCGCCGTGCAGCAGCGCGAGAAGCGCGACGGCGAACTGGTGAGGCAGGCCCTGGAAGCGGCGGCGGGAGACGTCAGCCCCGGTCCCGAGAGCTCGGGCTGGCTGGCGAACGTCTCCTTCCTCGTCGACCGCGACCGCACCGCGGACTTCGTGGAGGCGGTGGACGCCCTGCGCAAGGAGCACCCCCACCTCGTCCTCCAGGTCAACGGCCCGCTGCCGCCCTACAGCTTCGTGGAGTGACGGCCTGATGGGCCTCCTGGGAGAGCTGCTGCTCCTGCCCCTGGCCCCTGTCCGCGGCACCTCATGGGTGCTGCGGCAGGTGGTCACGGAGGCGGAGCGGCAGTACTACGACCCCTCGGCCATCCAGCGAGAACTCTCCGCCCTGGAGCGGCAGCTCGAGGCGGGAGAGATCGACGAGGCCGAATTCGACCGCCGTGAGGACGAGCTCCTCGACCGGCTGGAGAAGAGGAACCCGACGACATGAACAACAGACTTGCAATGGGCCTCGCGGTGGGCGCGGGCTATTTCCTCGGACGCACGAAGAAGGCGAAGCTCGCCTTCGGCATCGGCACCATGGTGATGGGTAAGAAGCTCCAGCTCAGCCCGCGCGCGCTCGCGGAGTTCGCGTCCTCGCAGCTCCAGAACAACCCCCAGTTCAAGGAGATCGGCGACCAGCTGCGCGAGGATCTGCGCGGGGTCGGCAAGGCCGCGACGGGCGCGCTCGTGACCCGGCAGATCAACGCGGTCGCCGACCGGCTGCACGACCGGAGGCTGGACGTGCAGGACCGGCTCGCGGGCGTGGTCCCCGACGACATACCGGATCCGCGGGACGAGGACGAGGACGAGGACGAGGACGAGGACGACAGCGAGGACGAGGACCGGGAGGAGGAGCCGGAGGAGCGCGACGAGCCCCGGCAGCGCTCGGAGCCGGACGGCGAGCGGCGCGAACGCCGCAGGAAGGCACCGGCCCGGAAGGCCCCGGCGGCGGTGAAGAAGACCGCGGCCAAGAAGACCGCCGCGAAGAAGACCGCCGCGAAGAAGACCGCGGCGAAGAAGACCGCCGCGAAGAAGACCGCGGCGAAGAAGACCACCGCCGCCCCGAAGGGAGGCCGGAGCCGTGGCTGACACCAAGGGGCCCCAGTCCCTGCTGAGCGGGGACCACGAGGCGACGCAGCGGCTGAAGGAAGAACTCCAGTCGTACCTCATGGCGCAGGCCGTACGGATGCTGACCGGCGCGGGCCGCAAGCTCGGCGAGAGCACCCTCAAGCTCAACGACATCGCGGAGGGCAAGAGCCCCGGATTCGCCGAACTCGCGAAGAAGGGCGGCCAGAAGCTCGCCGAGGGCAAGGGTCCGGTGCGCGGCGCCCTCGAAATCGGCGCCTCCCACCTCAAGGACAACGCGATGAACGCGCTCAAGGGCCTGGGCGGCAAGAGCAGGAAGGGTGGCGGCGGCAACAAGCCGGTCGTCATCATGGAGCACGTCGACGTGGGTGTCCCGGTCCGTGACGCGTACGACCAGTGGACCCGGTACCAGGACTTCTCCACCTTCGCGAAGGGCGTCAAGAGCGCGGGCCCCGCCGACGACACCACGTCGGACTGGAAGCTCAAGGTCTTCTGGTCCAACCGCAGCTGGAAGGCGCACACCACCGAGCAGGTGCCGGACACGAGGATCGCCTGGACGTCCGAGGGCGCCAAGGGCACCACGAAGGGCGTCGTCACCTTCCACCCGCTGGGCGAGAACCTCACCCGGGTGCTGCTGGTCATGGAGTACTACCCCAAGGGGCTGTTCGAGAAGACCGGCAACATCTGGCGCGCCCAGGGCCGGCGGGTCCGCCTGGACCTGAAGCACTTCGCCCGGCACATCTCGATCAAGGGCGAGGCCGAGGACGGCTGGCGCGGCGAGATACGGGACGGCGAGGTCGTGCGCAGCCACGACGACGCGGTGGCGGAGGAGGAGGGCGAAGAGCAGCCGCAGGAAGAAGAGGAAGAGGCGGAGCCCGGGGGCGAGTACGAGGACGAGGAGTACGTCGACGAGGACGAGCCCGAGGCAGAGGAAGCAGAGGCAGAGGAGGAGGAGTACGCCGCCGAAGACGAGGCCGAAGACGAGGCCGAAGACGAAGGCGAATACGAAGGCGAATACGAAGGCGAATACGAAGAAGAGGACCCCGACACGCGCAAGCAGCGTGAATACGCGGACAGCGGAAGCCGGGACAGCCGATGACGTCCCCGGTGAACGGCCTTCCCGACTCGTACGGCTCCAATGGAGGCGCGAATCTCGCCGATATCCTTGAGCGTGTACTGGACAAGGGAATCGTCATCGCGGGAGACATCAAGATAAATCTCCTCGACATCGAACTGCTCACCATCAAGCTGCGCCTCATCGTCACCTCCATCGACAAGGCGAAGGAAATGGGGATCGACTGGTGGGAGGACGATCCGTCCCTCTCCTCCGGTGCCCGTCGCCGTGAACTCGCCGAGGAGAACGAGCGGTTGCAGCGGCGCATCGCCGATCTGGAGGCGGCGCCCGCACTTGAGGACCGCAAGGACCAGGAATGAACGAACTGCGCTACGTGTACGCGGTCACCCGGCCCTTCGAGGGCGTACTCCCCGAAGGCGTACGCGGTCTCGACGGTGAGCCGCCCCGCCTGCTCCACCACGACGGCCTCGTCGCCGTGGTCAGCCCGGTCCCGGCCGAGGACTTCGGCGAGGCGCCGCTCAAGAAGCACCTGGAGAACCTCGACTGGCTCTCCGCGACCGCCCGCACGCACGAGGCCGTCGTCGGCGCCCTGACCACCGTCACCTGCCCCGTGCCGCTGCGCCTGGCCACCGTGTGCGTCGACGACAGCGGTGTACGCCGGCTGCTCGACACGGGCCGGGACCGCTTCATGCAGACGCTGGAACGGCTGGACGGGCGGGTCGAGTGGGGCATCAAGGTGTACGCCGAGCCGGAGCCGGAGCCCGCGCGGGAACCGTCCGAGGCGCCGCAGGCACAAGCCACCGCCACCGCTGCCGCTGCCGCCCCCGCGACGACCGGCCGGGACTATCTGCGCCGACGGCTCAGCCGGCGCCAGGCACGCGAGAGCGCCTGGGAGCGCGCCGACGCCCTGTCGCGCAGGCTGCACGCGGAACTCTCCCTGCGCGCGGAGGCCGCCGCCCTGCACCGCCCGCAGGACGCCCGGCTTTCCGAGGCGCCCGGGCAGAACATCCTCAACGCGGCGTACCTGGTGCCGCGGGGGACCAGCGAGGAATTCGTGGAGGAGGTCGGCCGGCTCACCCCGAAGGACCGGGGCGTACGGGTGGAACTCACCGGGCCCTGGGCCCCGTACTCCTTCGCGGGGCAGGCCGGGCACCCGGAACAGCCGGAACGGCCTGGGCAGCCGGTGCGGGGGGAGACAGACCGATGACGCCCCCCGGCACCGTGCCCTCCGACGCCGCGCCCCTCGCCCAGCGTGAGCTCGCTCTCGTCGACCTGCTGGACCGGCTGCTGGCGGGCGGGGTCGTGATCGCGGGCGACCTGACCCTCCGTATCGCCGACGTCGACCTGGTGCGCGTCGACCTCAACGCCCTCATCAGCTCCGTCAACGCCAACGTGCCGTCCCCGTTCGAGGAGGAAGAGGAGGAGCGCCCGTGACCACCGAGAGCCGCCGTGTGGAGCTCGACGCCGACACCGTCGAGCGCGATCTCGTCAAGCTCGTCCTGACGGTCGTGGAACTGCTGCGCCAGCTGATGGAACGCCAGGCGCTGCGCCGCGTGGAGACCGGGGACCTCAGCGAGGAGCAGGAGGAGCGCATCGGGATGACGCTGATGCTCCTGGAGGACCGGATGGATGTGCTGCGCACACGGTTCGGCCTCGAACCCGAGGACCTCAATATCGACCTGGGGCCCCTGGGGCCCCTGCTGCCCCGGGGCGAATAGAAGCGGGAAGCACAGAAGCGGGAAGCAGAGACGGAGAAACAAAAACGGGGCGGTGGCCCGAAGGCCGCCGCCCCGCTTCTTCTGCCTCTCCCTGTGCCGTTTCTACCATCGGTACCAGCGGGACCGGGTGCCCGTGGACGATGTGCTGCGCAGCAGGAATCCCAGCAGCCAGATGACAAGAACCGCGATGGCGATCCACCAGAGAATCTCCACTGCGAATCCGGCGCCGAAGAGAATCAGTACGAGAAGCAGGACCAGAAGGATGGGAACCATGGCGTGCACCTCCTGAATTCTTGAGTTCCCCGAATTTCACCCTCGTACACGAATGTATGGAGACCTGGTGTGACCGAAAAGCCCGACCGCAGGACACGGATCACGGTCCTGGTGGCGCTCGCCGCCAATCTCGTCATCGCCGCCGCCAAGACCGTCGGCGGACTGGTGTCGGGATCACCCGCCCTGCTCTCGGAGGCGGCGCACTCCGTCGCGGACAGCGTCAACGAGGTCTTCCTGCTCGCGTCCCTGCACCGCAGCCGCCGCCCGGCCGACGGGAAGCACCCCTTCGGATACGGCAAGGAGCGCTACTTCTGGGCCCTGCTCGCCGCCGTCGGCATCTTCGTCATGGGCGGCTGCTTCTCCTTCTTCCAAGGCTTCGAAGCGCTCGGCGGAGCCACTGGCGAGGAGTCGTACACCGGTTACGTCGCCGGGCTCGCCGTCCTGGGCGTCGCCTTCCTCGCCGAGGGCGCCTCCCTGGCCCGCGCCCTCTACCAGGTGCGGCGCCGTCCGGGCACCGGACCGGTCCGGGACCCGGCCCTGCGCACGGTCGTCGCGGAGGACGGCACCGCCGTCGTCGGGGTGCTCCTCGCCGCGGCCGGCATGGCGCTTCACATGACGACGGGCGACGCCGTCTACGAGGCCGTCGCGTCCTTCTCCATCGGTCTCCTGCTCGTGTACGTCGCCTACCGGCTCGGCCGGGACGCCAGGGCCCAGCTCGTCGGCGAGGCCGCCGACCCCGAACTGCGCGAGAGTATCCGCGCGCTCGTCGGGGCCCAGCCGGAGATCGACAACGTCGCCGAGCTGCTGACGATGCGGCTCGGCCTCGACTCGCTCCTGGTGGCCGCCCGCGTCGACCTGACGCCGGGGCTGGACAGCGAGGAGGTGGAGCTCGCCTGCGTACGCATCAAGCGCTCCGTGCGAAAGACCTGGCCGCAGGCCGACCAGGTCTTTCTCGACATCACGGAGGCCCCTTCCGACGAGGCCCCCCAAGAACCCCCAGAACTTCCGGAGCCCCGGGAGGCCCATGAGCCCCATGATTCCCAGGGCCTCCTGGGCGCTACTGGGCGAGCGGACGGTACACGGTGAGTGCTTCGTCGGCCTTGTCGATGAGGAACTCCGGGGGCGCCTCCGCCACTTCGCCGTCGTACGCGAGCAGCGTCCCCGGTGCCAGCCCCGAGATCCACACCCTGCGCAGCCGCTGCGCCGCGTGGACGGGCGAGCGGCTCAGCGGCCCCGCGAGCGCCGCGGCCAGCAACCGCAGGCCGGGCAGCCGGCCGCCGTGCACCACACGTACGTCGAGCAGCCCGTCGGCCAGGTCGAGCCGCCGGCCCGGGGTCGGGCCGAAGCGCTGGTACATGCCGTTGCCCGCGAACAGCATCCACAGCGCGCGGCGGCGCCCCTTGTGCTGCCCGATGGTCGCGTCCAGCGGCCGCTCGGCGCGCAGCACCTCCACCGCGGCCAGTACGCCCGCGGGCCAGCCGCCGATGCGCGGGGCCCAGTGCTCCCTGATCCGTACCAGCTCGGGATAGACACCCAGGCTGAAGGTGTTGAGGAAATGGCCGGGCTCGCCGTCGGGCCCCGGGCCGGGGGTGAACCGGCCCAGGTCCACCCTGACCGCGTCGCCGCTCGCCAGGGCCCGGCAGGTGTCCTGGACCTCCTCGATGCCCAGGTCGTACGCGAAGTGATTCAGTGTGCCGCCGGGGAAAACGGCCAGCGGCACCCGGTGGCGGGCGGCGGTCGCCGCCGCCCGGTTGACCGTGCCGTCCCCACCGCAGATCCCGAGCGCCCGGCCCTGCTGCGCCGCCTTCTCCAGCGCGGCCGTCAGCTCGTCGGGCTCGCACTCGACGACCTCGGCGCGCGGCAGCGCGTCCCGTACCGCGGCCGCCCTGGCCGCCGCGGAGCCCGACCGCTTGTTGACCACGACGACCAGACCCCGGCCCTCGGGCAGCGCGGGCGCTTCGGCGTACGGCCTCCCCGGCGCGGGGATCTGCGCCCGGGTCGGCACGAGCCCGCGCACCGCGAACGCCGCTCCTATGCCCAGCGCCGCTCCGACCAGCACATCACTCGGATAGTGCGCGCCCGTGTAGACGCGGGAGAAGGCCACGGACGCCGCGAGCGGGGCGACGACCGCGCCCCACCCCTTGGACTCCAGCGCCACTCCCGTCGCGAAGGCGGCGGCGGAAGCCGAATGCCCCGAGGGGAAGGACGTGGTGATCGGCTGGCGCTTGAGCCGCCGGATCATCGGCACCGCGTCCAGGACGGGCCTGCCCCGGCGCACCGAACGCTTGCCCACGGTGTTGACGGTGAGGGAGGCCAGCGCCAGCGAGGCCACCCCGCGCACCGCGGCCCGGCGGGCGCGGGTGGAGCCGCCGAAGGCCGCTATCCCGGCGGCGGCACCGAACCACAGCACGCCGTGGTTCGCCCCGTGGCTCAGCCGCGGCAGGACGCGGTCGGCGCCCGGCCAGTGGTGGGTCGCGACGCTGTGGAAGAGCCCCTGGTCACGGGCGCTCAGCCAGGCGGCGATCCGCCCTGGCCCTCGCAGCGGGTCATGCGCTTTGGGTGAAGACATGGCACGCGAGTACCCGGCGCGACGCCTTCCGAATCCAGCGGCACGCCGGGCGGGCCCCAGGGCCCCAGGGCCCGAAGGCCGGGGACCGGGGCGGTGCCCCGGTCCCTTCGCGTCACGTCCCGTCCGGCCGCGACCACCGCAGCAGCGCGCCGAGGCCGCCCGCAGGCCCCGCGTCCGGCGGGCCGTCGCCGTCCGGCGGGACCCGGATCGCCTCGGCCCCGGTCATGGCGGCCGAGCGCAGCAGCGCGTCGTCGGCGCGGGCGGCGAACGGCTCGCGCTCGCTCAGGTACCGCGCGTCCGTACGGCGTACCGCCAGCTGGTCGGGCTCCTCGCCCACCCACACCTCGCGTCCGGCGTCGGGCCCTTCGGGGTCCACCAGCAGCTCCGAGATCCGGTGCTCGCGCGCCGCGTCCACGAGCGCGGGCACCCCTTCGGCCGCCACGACGGTGCCGCCGTCCGCCGACGGGGTCCGCGCGGCGCGGAAGCGCTCCAGTTCGGCGGCGGCCCGCTTGCGCGCGTGCGCCTGCCTGGCCCGTTCCACGTCCTCGTCCAGCAGCCGGGAGCCGGACCCGGCCGACCGGCCGCCGTGGTCCGTCTCGACGGCCAGGGGCTTCAGCCGCTGCGGCAGCGCGTCGTGCACGGTGCGCCGCTCGCGCTCGTCGCCCGCCAGCACCAGCAGCCCGGCGCGGGTCTCCTCCTGACAGGCGCTCAGCGCCTCGGCGGTGTCGCGGGCGTTCTGCTCCCAGGTGTTCTCGACCTTCAGCTGGAAGTGGCGCTCGGACCAGTCGTCGCTCGCGGTGCGGTGCACCGGCCGGTCCTCGCCGTGGATCTGCCCGGCGGGACGGCTGCCGAGGGTGGTGCGCAGCTCGAAGTCGGCGCCCTTGCGGTCGATGTACGCGACGAGGCAGACCGGTTCCTCACCCGCGAGGCCCAGCAGCGGGCCGACCCGCGGCAGCGCGGACCAGCTCGCCACGGGAGCCGGCGGGCGGGTGGCCAGCGGCGGGTCCAGCACCACTTCGCCGCCCCGTGCGAAGACGGCGCGGCCGGCCGGCGCAGCGCCGTGCGTGTACGAGGCCAGGGCGTCGTACACCGCGTGCCCCGTCGCCTCGTCGGCCCCCTGCTCCAGCAGGTCGCGGCAGGTCTGGCGGGCGTGCAGCTCACGCCGTTCCGGTGTCGACTCGTCGACGGTGGACGTATCGGCGTAGACGGATGCCCAGGGGCCCGGACGTTCGTACAGTGGGGTGAGGAATGAGAGGTCCATTTCTCCCTCCGGGGATGTCTGGTGGGGCGTGCGCCCCGGGTACCCGAAGGTGAACCATGAACACCATGGAACCGAACACGAACCCGCTCCTCTCGCGCCACGACGAGGCGCTCGCCCTCTTCGGCGGCCATGTGCGGGCCGTACGGCAGGACCAGTGGCGGGCGCCGACCCCCTGCGCCGAGTGGTCGGTGCGCGACCTCGTCAACCACCTGACCGTGGAACAGCTGTGGGTGCCGCCGCTGGTGGCCGAGCGGCGCACGATCGAGGAGGCGTATGAGGGCTCCTTCGACGTCGACATCGACGGCGACGTGCTCGGCGACGACCCGGTGGCGGTCTGGGAACGGGCGGCGGCGGGCGCACACGAGGCGTTCGCCGCGCCGGGAGCGCTGGAGCGGACCGTGCAGCTGTCGTACGGGGAGACCTCGTGCGCGGCGTACTGCGCGCAGATGGTGACCGACCTGGTGGTGCACGCGTGGGACCTGGCGCGGGCGATCGGCGC
Source organism: Streptomyces altiplanensis (assembly GCF_053591575.1). NCBI lineage: Bacteria > Bacillati > Actinomycetota > Actinomycetes > Kitasatosporales > Streptomycetaceae > Streptomyces > Streptomyces altiplanensis. Next base: position 30,496 of record NZ_JBSFUB010000082.1, read on the forward strand.
CGACGAGCGGCTGCCCGACGGCCTGGTGGACTTCGCGGTGCGTGAAGTGGGGCCGCACTCCGCCGAGCTGGAGAAGAGCGGCCTGTTCGCCGCCCCGGTGGAACCGCCCGCCGGGGCCGGCGTACAGGCCAAGCTGCTCTCCCTGCTGGGGCGCCGCGTCTGACGGCCCGCGGATCGCCCGCTCGCCGGACTACTTCGCGGAGGAGCGGGCGAACTCCTTGGTGAAGGTCTCGCAGAACGCCTTGAGGTCGTCCGGCTTGCGGCTGGTGATCAGCGTGGCGGGGGCCGCGTCACAGACCTTCACCTGTTCGTCGACCCAGGTGCCGCCCGCGTTGCGGATGTCCGTACGCAGACTCGGCCACGACGTCAGGGTCCTGCCGCGCACGACGTCCGCCTCGACGAGCGTCCAGGGGCCGTGGCAGATGGACGCGACCGGCTTGCCCGCGTCGAAGAAGGCGCGGACGAACGCCACCGCCTTCTCGTCCATGCGCAGGAAGTCGGGGTTCGCGACGCCGCCCGGGAGTACCAGCGCGCCGTACTCCTCCACCGACGCCTCGCTGGCCACCTGGTCGACGGGGAAGGTGTCCGCCTTGTCGAGGTGGTTGAAGGCCTGGATCCTGCCCGGCTTCGTGGAGACCAGCCGGGGCGTGTCACCCGTGTCGGTCACCGCCTGCCAGGGCTCGGTGAGTTCGACCTGCTCGACGCCCTCGGGCGCCACGAGAAACGCGATCCGCATGGTGATCCTTCCGTGTGACTGCTGTGTGCTGTCCTGCCTCAGATGCCGGCACCTCGGCCGGGTGCCGCCCTGCTGATGTCGGCGAGCGCCGGCTGCGGGTCCCGGATCTCGGCGAGGTCGCCGATGCTCACCACACCGAGCGGCAGGCCGCCCTCGACCACGGGAAGCCGCCGGACCGCGTGCTGCCGCATCAGGGTGACCGCCGTCGACACCTCGTCGTCCGGGCCGACGCACGCCGTGGCCGGCGTGCATACGGACTCGGCGCTGACCGTGAGGGGATCGAGGCCGTCCGCGACCGCGCGCAGCGCGATGTCCCGGTCGGTGAGCACACCGATCAGCTGGTTGTCCCGCGCCACCAGCACATCACCGATGTCCTGTGCGCGCATCAGCTGCGCGGCTTCCACCAGCGAGGCATCGGGACGTACCGCCGCGACGCCCGCTGTCATGACTTCCCTCACGAACTGGGCCATGGGTGTCCGCCTCATCTCTTCACTCGCGCTGTCGGCCACCGGCGCGGGTACCCGTGGCACGGGCGGCAAACGTCCGCCGTCGCGGGGTGTTTGAGCCCGGTCGCGGAGGGGGACCCGGTACGCGGCCGAGCGACTGTGCGGGAACAGGAACGGGAGCCCGAGGCCGCGCACGACGGTCCGGGGTGCGCGTACCGGCGGCCCGGCGTCACAGGCCGTTCCCTCAGGGAGGGCGGAGCCATGGCGGGTTTAGCCGTGCTGATCCCGGTAATCATTCCGGTTCTCATGCTGGGCGTGATCGTCGCACTCGGCCGCTACGAAGAATTCATACTGCCGACGGAGGCGAAGGACCGTGACCCGGTCGGCCGGCCCGTCGGCAGCTGATGCGGGAGAGGTACATGGCAGAGAAGGGCACAGTGCTGTACAAGCCGGCGGGAATGCTGCTGGGCATGGCCGCCGGCATGCTGGCGGGCATGGCGTTCCAGCGTCTGTGGAAGACGGTCGCGGGCGAGACCGAGGCTCCCCAGCCCATGGACCGGGACGGACGCTGGAGCGAGATCCTCCCGGCCGCCGCGCTGCAGGGCGCGACGTTCGCGGTGGTCCGCGCCGCGGTGGAGCGCGGCGGAGCGATCGCGGTCCACCGGGCGACCGGCCACTGGCCGGAGTGACCCGCACGCCCTCGGGGCGTGGTGTTCACGAGCGGCGGGCGGGTCCGGAGACCGGACCCG
>NZ_JBSFUB010000083.1:0-32310 GCF_053591575.1 Streptomyces altiplanensis
AGGCGGCGGTGGGCAGCGCGGCCGTGGTGCCGGCCAGCGCCGCGCCGGCGAGCATGCTGCGCCGGGACAGTCCGCCGGAAGAACTCGGGGACGACTTCATGGGCACTCCTTCGGTGGTGCGGGCGGGGGGAGGGAGAAGCGGCATTCCGCGGTGGTGCCGGGGGGAGGCTCGCCGGATCAGACCGCGATGCCCGCGCGCACGACCCGTACTGGTGTCTTCAGCACGGAGACGTCCGCCAGCGGATCGCCGTCCACGACGATCGCGTCGCCCGCGAACCCGCGTGCGAGCCGGCCGGCCGTGCGTTCCACGCCGAGCAGCCGCGCCGCGACGGTCGTGGCCGTGCGGATCGCGTCGAGCGCCGACAGGCCGGCCTCACGCATCAGCTCCACTTCGCGGCCCACGGGAAGGACCTTCCCGCCCGAGGAGTCCGTGCCCGCCGCCAGCTCCACGCCCAGCTCGTGCGCGGCCACGACCGCCCGCTTCAGGACGGGCAGGTAGGTGCGGCCCCGCTCGGCGAGGACCGGGTCCGGCGATTCGGCCAGGCCGGCGATCGCGGTGAGCGTCGGCGTGAAGTACGTACCCCTGCGGCGCATTTCGTGCAGTGTGCGCTCACCGACGAACGCCCCGTGCTCCAGGGAGAGCACGCCCGCCGTCACCGCGTCGTGGCAGCCCTTCTCGCTGTAGCTGTGGCACAGGACGCCCTTGCCGCCGCGCCGGGCCGCGGCGACGACCTCGGACAACTGCTCGCGCGAGTACACCTGGGCCAGCGGATCCTGGCCGGGCAGCCCCGCGCGTTCGTTGACACGCGTCTTGACCACGTCCGCGCCGCGCGCGAGGTTCACCTCGACGACCCGGCGCAGTGCCTCGGCCGAGCGCACACCGTCCCGGAGGCGGGCCAGCGGTGTGAGGTCCGGGTCGGCCAGTACGGTGTCACCGAGGTCCGGGGTGACGAAGACTCCGGCGGCCTTCAGACGCGGTGCCTGTGCGGGGGCCTGGCGCGCCAGCTCCCGTACGGCGATGTCCTGGTAGAAGTTGGTCGAACCGCTGCGGGCACTGGTCACGCCTGCGCGGACCGCGTCGCTTGCCTCGGCGGCGGTGCTCAGGTGGATGTGCGCGTCGATCAGGCCGGGCAGGACCCACTTGCCGTGGGCCTCGAGTGTCTTCGCGCCCTTCGGTACGGCGACGAGTGTCCGGGGGCCGGCCGCGCGCACGACCCCGCCCTCGATGACGACGACGGCGTCCTCGGTGACGTCGCCGGTCGCCGGGTCGAGCAGCGTGCCGCCCCGGACGACGAGGTCGCCGCCCCGTTCCGCGCCGCGCCGGCCCGTGCCGCCCTGTTTTGCCGACGCGGGGGAGGCCGCCGCCACGGTGCCCGCGAGGGCGGCCGCGCCCGCGAGAACTCCGCGGCGGGTCAGCCTGCTGGACGGCGGTGGCACAGCTTCGACGCACATGGGGGCTCCTCGGGGCGTGGTTACCGCGGACCCACTGTTTGTATACCAAGATGGGGGAGTGGGCAAGGAATGCTCCGTTCCGTGCTGGCGGAAACGGGGGGAAGGTGCCACTTCTTGCTGTCCCGGCGCAGGTCATGAAGTCGGCTTGCGTGTCTGAAGTCGAGGTCTCGACTCGAAGGAATGGGTGTTGGTATACAAAGAAGTCACTGGGGGGACTTGAAGAGGGAGCGCAGCGCCACCGTCCTGCTGTCACGGACATGCAGCAGTGTGCTCGCCGCCGCAGCGTCCCCGTCGCCCGCCGCGATGTGCCGGAACATTTCCGCGTGCTGGGCCCGCATGTGCGCAGGCTCCTCCCGCAAGCCGAACAAGAGCTGGAGCTGCCAGCTCAACTGCTCCATCGTGCGGGCCAGCAGCGGGTTGCCCGACAGCGCCACGACGCCCTCGTGGAAAGCCGTATGGGCCGCCACCTCGCGTGCCCCCTCATCCGCCGCGGCCGCCTGTTCGGCCTGGCGCAGTGTGGTCTCCAGGACGGCCAGGCCCTCGGGGTCGCCTGCCGCGGCCCGCGCCGCCAGCCGCGACGCCTGGATCGCGAGGGGCTCCCACACCTCGTACAGATGCTCCACATCGGTGCTCTCCAAGCGGCGCACGCGCACCCCGCTGTGCGGCAGCAGTTCCAGCAGGTCTTCGGTGACGAGCGCACGCAGCGCTTCCCGCACCGGCACCCGGGACATGCCGAGTTCCTCGGCGACCTCCCGCTCGACGAGGCGGGAGCCCTGCGGGTAGCGCCGGTCGACGATCCGCTGCCGGATCGCTTCGCGCGCCCGCGCACTGAGCGAGGCCGGCGTGCGCGAGGCGCCGTCCGTGCCGCGGCCCGGGCCGGTCTTGCCGCTGTCCGCCACCTGTACCGTCCTTCGCTCGGGATGCCTCGGGCGAGAATACGTCTCTCGTACGGGCCTTCCCGCCCCGCCGGCCCGCTTCCCCGCCCGGGACCGGGCGTATGCGGGTACGGCGGCGGCCAGGAGATCAACGGCAGGAAGCGGCACGAGAGGGCGGAGTGCCCCGGCCGGGGCGCGGCGCTCACGAGACCGGAGAGGACCCCTTGAGTTCGATCTCGACGAAGGCCAGCCATGCTCCGCCCGTGTTGACGACGTCGTGTTCGCCGCCTGCGGGGCGGGCGTACGACTGACCCGCGCGCAGGTGTGACTCGCTCACCGACCCGTCCGGGGCGAACGCGCTGATGTGGCCGTCCACCACCGGCACGACGACATAGTCGTACTCGTGCACGTGGTGGCCGGTGCGCGTGCCGGGCTCGAAATCCCAGCGGGTGACCCGCACCTGTTCGTCTTCGTGCTGCACGCTCGCACGGGCGGTCATCGTCATCGGGCCCTCTTCCTGCTCATCTTCCACGTTCCGGAATCCGGCATCACACCATGTCAGAAGCTCGGCGCCCGCTTCACGACAGTCGCACATCCGCATCCGCATCCGCATCCGCATCCGTGACCGGGCCCGGAGCACCGCCCGGCAGGGCCCTCCGCACTGGGCAACGTGACCTGGCCGCTGCTGCTCACCGGCCTGGCGCTGGCGGTGCTCCACCCCGTCGTCCCCTTCAGCCTCGAATTCCTTGCCCTGCGCCGGCTCACCACCACTGCCTTCGGCGCTTTGATGTGTCTGGAACCCGCCGTCGCACTCGTCATCGGCATGATCGCCCTGGGGCAGATTCCCGGTCCCGCCTCCGCGGTCGGTGTCATGTGCGTCGTGGTCGCCGGGATCGGTGCCACCCGCACCGACGCGCGCGCGGCGCCACCCACCGGCGATCGCGGCCGGGCAGCCGAACGCGTCGAAGCGGTACCGCCCGCCTGACCGGCCCATCCGGAAGGGACCCGCTCCTCCGGCGGGAGCGCACCGCAAGCGGACGGCAGGAGCCTGGAACCGGCCACCGGAACGCGCAGAGGGCCGTGCGAGGATCCAGGGACCGTGCACGGCCACTGTGGAGGGTGAGAATGTTCGCGACATCCCTGGGTGACGGAGCCGAGCTGCGGCCACTGGAACCCTGGCAGGCCGAGGAGTTCCTCGCCCACATGGACCGCGGCCGCGAGTACATCGGACGGCACGTCGGGCTCCCCGGCATCACGGCAGACCTGGAGTCCGCACGGAACTGGCTCCAGGTGTACGCCGACAAGACCGCGGCCGACACCGGCCGGCTGTACGGCATCCGGCTCGACGGACTCCTCGTCGGTGGCGTCCTGTTCAGGACCTTCGACGCGGGCACGGGCAACTGCGAGGCCGGCTGCTGGCTGGAACCGGCCGCGGCAGGACGCGGTCTGGCCACCCGGGCGGTACGCGTGGTCATCGACTGGGCGGTCCGGGAACGCGGAATGCACCGGGTGGAGTGGCTGGTCTCCTCCGAGAACACTCCGAGCATCAACGTGGCCAGGCGGCTCGGCATGAGCCGCGACGGAGTCCAGCGCCAAGACGACCCCTACCGGGGCGTACGGCAGGACACCGAGGTCTGGTCGGTGCTCGCACCCGAGTGGCGTGCCGCGCACAGCACCCGCTGAGAGGCCCCCGGCCCCGGCCCTCCCGGCCGGGGAACGTAATGGCCGGTTGGGCAGTGGGGCGGGCCCGGCGGCACGTCCGGTCGGCGGGTTCACGGTTCTTCGCGCTCCCATGCGGCACAGAGGAGTGCCCGCCGCCCCACGCGTATCCGGGCGAACGTGCGACTTCTCTTGCCAGCACGGCGGGACGCCCCTACAGTCCTGGCCGAACCCTCTGGGAGCGCTCCCACTCCGGTATGGGAGCGCTCCCACTCCAGCACGTGCAACTCCTTTCTCTCCGCTACAGACGGAAGGGCGGCACACAGTGGGACAGTCGGGACAGTTACGAAGAGCACGAAGTGGAAGACGGCGCCTCCAAAGGCTGGTTGCCGCGGTCATGACCGCAGGACTCCTCTCGGTGGGCGGTCTCGCGGGCGCAACGGCGGCCCGGGCGGCCGAGACCGCCCCGGTGACCGAGGGCGCCACGAACGGCGCCGCCGCGGCCGGTGACGACTGGCTGCACACCGAGGGCAACAAGATCGTGGACGCGAACGGGGACGAGGTCTGGCTCACCGGCGCCAACTGGTTCGGCTTCAACGCCTCGGAGCGGGTCTTCCACGGACTGTGGTCCGGCAACATCACCGACATCACCGGGTCCATGGCCGGCCGGGGCATCAACATGGTCCGGGTGCCGATCTCGACACAGCTCCTGCTGGAGTGGAAGAACGGGCAGGCGACCGTCCCGTCCGGCGTCAACAACCACGCCAACCCCGAGATCGCCGGCAAGACCTCACTGGAGATCTTCGACTACTGGCTGCGCCTGTGCGAGCAGTACGGCATCAAGGTGATGCTCGACGTGCACAGCGCGGAGGCCGACAACTCCGGTCACATCTACCCGGTGTGGTGGAAGGGCGCCATCACGACCGAGCAGTTCTACACCGCGTGGGAATGGGTGACGGCCCGCTACAAGGCCGACGACACCCTCGTCGCCATGGACATCAAGAACGAGCCGCACGGCAAGGCGAACGAAGCCACCCGCGCCAAGTGGGACGGCTCGGCCGACCAGGACAACTTCAAGTACGCCTGTGAGACCGCGGGCAAACGGATCCTGGCGATCAACCCGAACGTCCTGGTGCTGTGCGAAGGCATCGAGGTGTACCCCAAGGCCGGTGTGAGCTGGGCCTCCACCACCCCGACCGACTACTACTCCACCTGGTGGGGCGGCAACCTGCGCGGCGTACGCGACCACCCGGTCGACCTCGGCGCCCACAACGATCAGCTCGTGTACTCCCCGCACGACTACGGCCCGCTCGTCCATGCCCAGCCCTGGTTCTCCGGAAACTGGGACCGCACCACGCTCGAACGGGACGTCTGGGACCCCAACTGGCTCTACCTGCACAAGGAGAACAAGTCGCCGCTCCTCATCGGCGAATGGGGCGGGTTCCTCGACGGCGGACCGAACGAGAAGTGGATGAAGGCGCTGCGCAACCTCATCGTGGAGAACCGCATCCACCAGACCTTCTGGTGCATCAACCCCAACTCCGGTGACACCGGAGGTCTCCTGCTGGGCGACTGGAAGTCGTGGGACGAGGAGAAGTACGCCCTGCTGAAGCCCGCCCTGTGGCAGCACGGCGGCAAGTTCGTCAGCCTCGACCACGAGGTCCCGCTCGGTGGCGCCGGGAGCACCACGGGCGTCAGTCTGACCGACGTGTACGGGGGCGGGGGCCCCGGCCCGGGCGACACCACCGCGCCCACCGCGCCGGCCGGGCTCAGCGCCACCGCGAAGACCGCGGACAGCGTGTCGCTGTCGTGGTCGGCTTCGGCGGACAACGTGCGTGTGACCGGTTACGACGTCTACCGGGGCACGGCGAAGGCGAACACGACGCCGGTGACCGGTACCTCGTTCACGGACACCGGACTCTCGCCCTCGACCGCGTACAGCTACACCGTGCGGGCGCGGGACGCGGCGGGCAACGTATCGGCGCCGTCAGCGGCGTTGAGTGTGACGACCGGGCCCGGAGGCGGGGGCGGGGGCGGTGATCCCTCGGGCGCGCTGAAGGTCCGCTACAAGAACAACGACGCCTCCGCCACGGACAACGCCATCCGCCCGGGGCTCCAGGTCGTCAACACCGGATCCGCCTCCCTCGACCTGAGCACGGTCTCGGCGCGCTACTACTTCACCCGTGACGGCGGTGCGGCGTCGGTCAGCGCGTGGTGCGACTACGCGGCGGTCGGGTGCGCGCAGGTGAGGCTGAAGGTCGTCCCACTGACCACTCCGGTCGCGGGCGCGGACGCCTACCTGGAGGTGTCGTTCGCCGGTGGCTCCCTCGCGGCGGGCCAGGACACCGGTGACATCCAGGTGCGGATGAGCAAGGCGGACTGGTCGGGCTTCGACGAGGCCGACGACTACAGCCGCTCGACGGCCACCGCGTACGCGGACGCCCCGGCGGTCCCCGCCTACACGGGCACCCGCCATGCCTGGGGCACACCGCCCGCCTGACGGGCCGTGACCGTTCCACGACAAGCCCCTGTCCGCCCGGCTGCCGCTCGACGACGCCGGGCGGACAGGCCCACCACCCCGCCCACCCGCCCCGGCCCGGCCGACGAACGGAAGGGACATTCCGTTGCGCGCGCTCACCCTCCTGAAACCTGGAAGAGACCGAAGAGCCGTACGGCGTCCACGCCGTACCACCGCCCTCGCCCTCGCCGGTGCGGTCGTCGCCGGCCTCCTCCTTCCCCTGTCGCTGCCGGCCACCGCCTTTGCCGCGCCCGCCTTCGACTACGGCGAGGCACTGCAGAAGTCGATCCTGTTCTACGAGGCCCAGCAGTCCGGCGAGATCCCCGGCACCAACCGCGTCGGCTGGCGCGGCGACTCGGGCCTGGACGACGGCAAGGACGTCGGCCTCGACCTGACCGGGGGCTGGTACGACGCCGGTGACCACGTCAAGTTCGGCCTGCCGATGGCGTTCTCCGCCACCATGCTCGCCTGGGGCGGGGTGGAGGAGAAGGCGGCGTACACCTCCTCCGGACAGCTGCCGCACCTGAAGAACAACCTGCGCTTCGTCAACGACTACTTCCTCAAGGCGCACCCCTCTCCGAACGTCCTGTACGGGCAGGTGGGCAACGGAGCGGACGACCACAAGTGGTGGGGCCCGGCCGAGGTCATGCCGATGGCACGGCCCGCGTACAAGATCGACGCCTCCTGCCCGGGCTCCGACCTCGCCGGCCAGACCGCCGCGGCGCTGGCCTCCTCGTCGATGGTGTTCAAGGACAGCGACCCGGCCTACGCCGGCAAGCTGATCACGCACGCCAAGCAGCTGTACGCCTTCGCCGACACCTACCGCGGCAAGTACAGCGACTGCATCACCGACGTGAAGTCGTACTACAACTCCTGGAGCGGCTACCACGACGAGCTCGTCTGGGGCGCGATCTGGCTGCACAGGGCCACCGGCGACGCCGCGTACCTGGCCAAGGCGGAGTCGTACTACGACAACCTCTCCACCGAGCCGCAGACCACCACCCGCTCCTACCGCTGGACCCTCTCCTGGGACGACACCTCCTACGGGGCGTACGTGCTGCTGGCGCAGCTCACCGGCAGGCAGAAGTACGTCGACGACGCCAACCGCTGGCTCGACTGGTGGACGACCGGCGTGAACGGCCAGCGCGTCCGCTACTCGCCGGGCGGACAGGCCGTCCTCGACAGCTGGGGCTCCCTGCGGTACGCGGCGAACACCGCCTTCGCGGCGCTCCAGTACTCCGACTGGCTGACCGGCGACAGTGAACGCAGGACCCGCTACCACGACTTCGCGGTACGGCAGATCAACTACGCGCTCGGCGACAACCCCCGCAAGTCCAGCTACGTCGTCGGCTTCGGCGCCAACCCGCCGGCCAAGCCGCACCACCGCACGGCCCACGGCTCGTGGACCGACCAGATCAACAACCCGGTCGAGAGCCGGCACACACTGTACGGCGCGCTGGTCGGGGGGCCGAGCGCGCCGGACGACACGTACACCGACGACCGGTCGAACTACGTGAACAACGAGGTCGCCACCGACTACAACGCGGCCTTCACCGGGGCGCTGGCCCGGCTGTACGAGGAGTACGGCGGCAGCCCGCTCGCGGACTTCCCGAAGGCGGAGCGGCCGGACGGCCCGGAGATCTCCGTCCAGGCGTCGGTGAACGCCACCGGGCCGAATTTTACGGAGATCAAGGCGTATCTCGTCAACAAGTCGGCGTGGCCGGCGCGGGCGCTGACCGACGCCTCGCTGCGCTACTACTTCACCCTGGAGCCGGGCGTCACGCCGGGGCAGATCAGCCACAGCACCCACTACAACCAGTGCGGCAAGGTCTCCGGGCCCACGCGGGCCGCCGAATACGGGGACGACGTCTACTACGTGACCGTGGACTGCTCGGACGCGACGATCGCCCCGGCCGGGCAGTCGGCGTACCGCAAGGAGGTGCAGTTCCGGATCAGCTCGGCGGGGGCGTGGAACGCGGCGAACGACTGGTCGTATCCCTCCTCGGCGACGACACCGGGCACCACCCCGGTGGACGCGCCGAACATCGTGCTGATGGAGGGATCGGCGAAGCAGTGGGGAGCCCCGCCCGACGGTACGGCCCCGGCTTCCGCACCTCCGCCCGCCTGACCCCTGCCGGCTGTCCGCCGTCCGCCGGCTCGGGCGCCGCGTGACGATGCGGCCGAGCCACACCTTCCTGTGCTGGAAGGACGGGCTCACCCCGCAGACGACACCGCCTCCCGGACCCCCTCCCGGAACCCCGCCCGGGCGGCACGCCCGGGGACACGCACCGGTGCTCCGGCACGTGGCGACGACGGCGGGGCGGCTACTCGAACCGTGAGATGTCGCCCGCCCCTCGGCGTACGATCTCGGCTTCACCACTGGAGAAGTCGATGACCGTGGTCGGCTCGGTTCCGCAGTCACCCGAGTCGACCACGGCGTCCACCACGTGGTCGAGCCGTTCCTTGATCTCCCAGCCCTGCGTCAGCGGCTCGTCCTCGTCGGGCAGGAGCAGGGTGCTGGAGAGCAGCGGCTCACCGAGTTCGGCGAGCAGGGCCTGGGCGACGGCATGGTCGGGGATCCGGACCCCGACCGTCTTCTTCTTCGGGTGCAGCAGCTGGCGCGGCACCTCTTTCGTCGCGGGGAGGATGAAGGTGTAACTGCCGGGCGTCGCTGCCTTGATCGCGCGGAAAACGTCGTTGTCGATGTGCACGAACTGACCCAGCTGCGCGAAGTCCTGGCACACAAGGGTGAAGTGGTGGCGGTCGTCGAGGTTCCGGATCGACCGGATCCGGCTGAGGCCGTCACGGTTGCCCAGCTGGCATCCCAGCGCGAAACAGGAGTCCGTCGGGTACGCGATCAGCTCGCCGGAACGGACACCGTCGGCCACATTGCTGATGGTGCGCCGCTGAGGGTTCTCGGGGTGCACGTCGAAGTATTTCGCCATCCGCCGACCCTACGTGATCAGGGCACTCGCGTCAGGCGACCAGGACGCCGCCGGAACGGGAACGGAACCGGCACCGGCTTCGACGACGGGACCGGGCCGCGCCCGCCACCGCTCACGGTGGCCGGGGGCACTGACCGCACCGGCCCGGAGCGGTCACCCGACGCCGGACAGGCTGCCGGGCAGGGTGCGCTTCGCGTCGAGGCGTGCCGCGCGGAGCCGGTTTTCCTCCCGCAGCGCCGCCAGCCACGGCAGGACATCACCACGCCGGACCCCGGGGCAGACCAGGCGGTGCGCGATGCGGCACTCCGCTCCGGGCGGGGGTTCCTCGTCACCGGTGTTCCACGCGAGGCCTTCGCCGTCGGTGCTGTTGCCGATGAGCCACCGCTGCCGGGGCGGTATGGCGTGCGCGGGAAGGGCGGGGAGCGGTTCGAGGAGGATCCACCGGTTGTAGTGGGTGGGGTACCGGTCGCCGGCCAGCCCGCAGTCCGGACAGTCGGGTCCGGCCGGCGGACCCGCCGCGGTGGCGCCTTCGTCGTGTGCCTGTTCGGCGTCGGTGTGCCGGGCGAGCGCCGCCCATTCCTCGTCGGTCTGCGGCAGGCCGATATCCCCCATGTCTGAAGGATCCGGGCGTGGGGTGGGATGGTGCAGGGCGCCTGTCAGCCGTTCCTGGTGGGCCGGGTGGGCCGGGAGGGACAGCGGGCGGCACGAGGGGCGGACGGCGCCCCGCCGTGCTGCGGAAGCGACGGCTGAAAGCCGCCGCCGTGCGAGGGCCGGCGGGGACTGGGGTGTTGGCGCAGGGCGCTTCACGGGTCACGGGTGTCACAGTCGTAACCCGGCGGGCACGCTCCGAACCAGTGCCCGTGGTGCGGAGGCAGGCCACGCCGGGAGACGCCCGTCCGCGGGCGGAAGCGGAAGCGGATCCCGTCGACGACCGTGCGGCGGTCGCTCCGCCGTCCGGCCGGCCGCTGCCGGGCAGCGAGACCGTCGGTCGAGATCCGCCGGACACCCCTGGGTAGGGTGGGTGCGGCAGCACATCGTGAACCGGAACAAGGAGCAGACGTGAGCGAGCCGGCGTCCATCGCCCTGCAGCAGGAGATCGCCCGGGAACTCCAGGTCACCGAGACCTTCGAGGCCGAGCGGGAGATCGAACGCCGGGTGGCCTTCCTCGCCGAGCGGCTGACCTCCACCGGTCTGCGCTCCCTCGTGCTCGGCATCAGCGGTGGCGTCGACTCCACCACCGCCGGCCGGCTGTGCCAGCTCGCCGTCGAGCGGGTCCGGGCCGCCGGGCACGAAGCGCGGTTCTACGCGATGAGGCTGCCCTACGGGGTCCAGACCGACGAGCACGACGCCCAGCTCGCGCTCTCCTTCATCCGGGCCGACCACGTGCTGACCGTGGACATCAAGCCCGCGAGCGACGCCGCGCTCGACGCCGCGCTGGCCGCCGGCGTGAGTTTCCGCGACGTCCACCACCAGGACTTCGTGCACGGCAACATCAAGGCCCGGCAGCGCATGATCGCCCAGTACGCGGTGGCCGGCGCGCACGACGGCCTGGTCGTCGGCACCGACCACGCCGCCGAGGCGGTCTCCGGCTTCTTCACCAAGTTCGGCGACGGCGCCGCCGACCTGGTCCCGCTGACCGGCCTGACCAAGCGCCGGGTGCGCGCCGTCGCGGACGCGCTGGGCGCACCCGCCGAACTGGTGTGGAAGACTCCGACGGCCGACCTGGAGAACCTCGACCCGGGCAAGGCCGACGAGGACGCGCTCGGGGTCGCCTACGACGACATCGACGACTTCCTGGAGGGCAAGCCGGTGGACGAGCGGGCCTTCGAGACGATCGTCAGCCGCTACCGCCTCACCGACCACAAGCGTCAGCTGCCCATCGCCCCCTGAGGACTTGCCCGGCCGTCAGGCCCGGCAGGGAGCGGGGTGGTCCGACGAACGCGGAGCGGGCGCGGCCGGAGCCGTGCCCGCCCGCGGCCGGACTGCGCGACGGGGGCCGGAACGATCACCACAGCCGCCGTCCGGCCCCGGATCCGCCGGTGACCCGCCGGACGCAACCCGGTGAAGGCCGAGCGGCGTCGCCGCGTACGCCGTGACATCGTGGTGTCATGACCATCGAGGTTCGCCCGGCTTCGGTCTTCGAGGATGTCCGTACCCTGCTCGGCCCGAAGTCACCCGGGGCCAGCGTCTGCTGGTGTCTGAGCTACCGGCTCCCGTCCAGGCTCAACAACGGGCTTCGCGGGCCGGCCCGCGGCGAGTACGTCGCAGAGCTGTGCCGCACGGGACCCCCTCCGGGGGTGCTCGCCTACGACAGCGACGAGCCGGTCGGCTGGGCCGCCGTGGCACCGCGCTCGGACACCTCCTTCGCGCGCAACCGTAAAATCCCGCACGTCGACGACCTGCCGGTCTGGTCGCTGTGGTGCATCCGCGTACGCCCCGGTCACCGGAAGAAGGGCATCTCGCACGCCCTCATCGCCGGCGCGGTCGAGTTCGCCCGTTCCCACGGCGCACCGGCGATCGAGGCGTACCCCCTCGACAACGGTGAAGCCAAGGTCGACATGACGATGGCGTACGCCGGGATCCGGAAGAACTTCGAGCGCGCCGGGTTCGTCCACGCCGCCGACACCACCTCGGTGCTGGCCGGTCGTCCCCGGGTCCTGATGCGGCTCGACCTGCGCTGACGGATCAGCCCCGGGTGCGCCCCGGGCGGCTTCGTCCGCCTTCGGCCACAGGGGACTGCCGGTACGACGGGCTCTTCCCCGGAGAATCGCGTCGACTGTTTCCGCGTCCGGAACTAGTCTCGGCTCCCATGAGCACTCTGCAGACGATCCATGACGTGCCCGTCCTGATGTGTGCCCCCGAAGGCGAGGCGATCGGCGGCGAACGTGACGTTCTGGATCTTGTGGGCAATGCCGCCTACCAGGGCGCTCAGTGGGTCGTCATCCCCGCAGGGCGGTTCGACGAGGCGTTCTTCCGACTGCGCACCCGTGTCGCCGGCGAGATCATCCAGAAGTTCGTCAACTACCGCGTGGGCGTCGTCGTCCTCGGTGACATCTCCCGGCACACGGCGTCCAGTTCGGCGCTGCGGGATTTCGTCCGTGAATGCAACCGTGGGCGGCAGACATGGTTCCTCGCCGATGTCGAGGAGCTCCAGGAGCGACTGAAGGGCTAGCTTCTGTCCGCAGCCGGGCCAGGAGCGGGTGTGGGGGCACGGTCGGCGCTGAACGGGCCGCCGGTGCCGAAGGCCAGGGCGGCGAAGCGTTCGCCGATGCGGCGGTGCGCGGCGGCATCCGGGTGGAGCTGGTCGGGCAGCGGCAGCTCGGCGAAGTCCGCCTCGCCGTAGAGGTCACGGCCGTCGAGATAGTGCAGATTCCGGTCGTCGGCCGCACGCTGCTTCACGATGCGGGCGAGCTCCTCCCGGATGACGTTGAGCGTCAGCTTCCCGGCGCTGCGCTCGGCGGGGTCTCCCGTAGCCCGGAACCGCAGCTTTCCGGCACTGAGAGCGCTGAAGTCGAAAGCGCCGGGGCCGGGGGTGTCCTCGTGGATGGGACACAGGATGGGCGAGACGACCAGCAGCGGAGCGGTGGGGTGCCCCTCGCGGATGGTGTCGAGGAAGCCGTGCACCGCCGGAGTGAAGGCGCGCAGGCGCATCAGGTCCAGGTTGACGAGATTGATGCCGATCTTGATGCTGATCAGGTCCGCGAGGGTGTCGCGCAGGGCGCGGGCCGTGAACGGATCGAGCAGGGCCCCGCCGCCGAACCCCAGGTTGATCAGCTCTGCCCCGCCCCTGGAAGCGGCCAGCGCGGGCCAGGTCGTGGTGGGGCTCGCGGCGTCGGAGCCGTGGCTGATCGAACTGCCGTGGTGCAGCCACACCTTGCGGCCCCGGTCCGGTGCGGGCTCGACGGGGGCGTCGGTGCGCAGGGCGACGAGTTGAGTGGCCTCGTTGTGCGGCAGCCAGATCTCGACGTCCTTGACGCGGTCGGGCAGGCCGGTGAAGCGGAGGGTGCCGACCGGGCCGGGCCGGTTCTCGGCGGCACCGGTGGTCATGTCGATCAGCAGGGTGTTGCCGCCCGTCACGCCGGCCTGGCCGGCCAGGTGGCCGTCGACGAGCAGGTCGTACACGCCGTCCGGGCGGGGCGGGGCGCCCACGTAGACCCGCTTGGTGGGCAGTGTGTCCAGTTCGACGGCGGTGGCCCGGGTGCGGAAGACCAGCCGTACGCCCGACGGCTGGGCCTCGGTCATGGCCAGTTGTCCGTCGGTGCACTGGGCGCGGGCCCGGGCGGGCAGACGGTGCGGCAGCAGGCCGTGCTCGGTGCGCTCCAGGTCGAGGGCGCCGCGCAGGAGGTCCGGGGTGAGGGGTGTGGTGATCCAGTCGTGCTCGGTGTGCATTGTTCCAGCCTGTTGATCGAAATGTCTGGACTGTTCGGCTTCGCCGATGCGCCGCGCGGGCGGTGGTCTCCGGCCGGCGGGGGCCTGGTCAGGTCGCGGGCCAGTTCCGCAGCAGGGCGTCGAGGGCGTCCAGGGTCCATGACCAGGTTTCCTGCGTGTCGGGGGTGCTGTGGCTGAAGCCCCCTCCCATCTCCAGGCTGACATAGCCGTGGAAGACGCTGCCGAGCAGCCGGACCGCGTGCGTCTGGTCCGGCTCCGTCAGGTCGTAGCCGCGCAGGATCGCCCGCGTCATCTGTGCGTGCTTTCCGCCGGCGCTGATGGCTGCCGTCTCCGGGTCGAGCCTCAACTGGGCTGCGGCGTAGCGGCCGGGGTGCTCCCGGGCGTAGTCGCGGTAGACGTTCGCGAAGGCGGTCAGGGCGTCCTTGCCGGCCCGTCCGGCCAGGGCGGCGGCGCCCCGGTCGGCGAGTTCCTCCAGGGCGAGGAGGGCGATCTTGGTCTTGAGGTCCTGGGAGTTCTTCAGGTGCGAGTACAGGCTCGCCACCTTGACGTCGAACCGTCTGGCGAGTGCCGAGACGGTCACCTGGTCGAAGCCGACCTCGTCGGCCAGTTCCGCTCCCGCCCGGGTCAGGCGCTCCGTGGTCAGTCCTACGCGTGCCATAACCTCCCTCTCGTTCGACAGAACTCATAATGCATTTGCCTAATGCCTTTAGGCAAATCGCCCTGTCGTTCAAGGGAGCGTTGACTGGACGCGAGGTCCTTCGAGGGCCTCGGTGGCGCTCGACGGCGCAGGCGACGCAGAAGCCGGCGGGCCGCCCGAAGGGGCCCGCCGGCTGTTGTCGCGTGGATCAGAAGATGCTCACTCCGTAGGCGCTGAGCGCTTCGGTGACCGGCTGGAAGAACGTCGTGCCGCCGGAGGAGCAGTTGCCGCTGCCGCCGGAGGTCAGGCCGAGCGCGGTGCTGCCGGCGAACATGGCGCCGCCGCTGTCGCCGGGCTCGGCGCAGACGTTGGTCTGGATGAGCCCGTAGACGACATCGCCACCGCCGTAGTTGACGGTCGCGTTGAGGCCGGTGACAGTGCCGCCGCGCAGACCGGTGGTGCTGCCGCTGCGCTGGACGGCCTGGCCGACGGAGGCGTTGCCCGCGCCGGTGATGTCCCGGTACGAGCCGTTGTAGAGGTACACCCGGCCGTCCGCGGCGGAGGCGTTGGAGTGGCGGATGATGCCGTAGTCGTTGTTCGGGAAGCTGGAACCGGTGGTGGAACCGAGCACCGCGGTCTTGGCGGAGTTGGTGTACCAGGTGCCGGTGCCGTTGGTGCAGTGGCCGGCGGTGAGGGCGTAGTACGTGGTGCCGCTGCGGACGTTGAAGCCCAGCGAGCAACGGCCGCTGCCGCTGTAGATGGCCTGGCCGCCGGCGATGAGCTTGTTGAACGTGCCGGGCGTGCGCTTGATCTCCAGGGCGTCGGACTGTGCGCCCGCCGCCTTCTTGATCTTCGCTATCTCGGCGGCCGAGACGGTGTCGTCCGCGGTGACGACGACCTTGCCCGACGCCTTGTCCGTGTACCAGGCGGTGCCCGGTACGTTCGCGCCGAGTACGGCGTCGTCCGTCTGGGCGAGCTGGGTGGCAGTGGCCCGTGCGCCGTCGTCCGTTTCGGCCGAGGCGATCGGGCTGGCAAGCGCGGAGACGGTCAGCAGAGTCGATGCGACGGCGATCAGCCGTGCACGTCTGGTGACGCCGCCGAGGGGGGAGAGGCGCTTGAAGTTCACTACATCCTCCGGTGGGGGATCCCGGGGCCCGCTGGGTGGGCGGGCCCATCAGAACGCCGATGCAGGATGACCATCCGTAGCGGTCATGAGCCTGACAATCGGCGTGGTAGGAATCCTGCGGTGCGGCCGGGGCGTCAACAAGGGCGCCTTTCGGCCGCTCTACGCGCGCCCACCGGGGGGTGTGTTCCCCGCGGCGGGGCGAAGCCCGCCGCGGCGGTGGCGTCCCACGGGATCCGTGGCGGTGTGTCCGACGGAGCGGGCGTGCCGTCGTGGGGCAGTGAAGTACCACGATCGTTTGCTGAATGGTCATCAACTGATCATCTGGTCAGTAGCGGCGGGGCCCTGTTCGGCGGCCTCGTCGTCCAGTGGCCGGAGCGTGGGATTCCCTTTCTGCTGCTCACGGCCACCAGGGAGTGAACGACCCGTCAGCGGGCGTGGTCCTGCCGGCCCCTCAGGCCCTGACAGGCCACGCCCCCGACTCGGTGCCGGCGTCGTGGCTTTTGCACACACACCCCATTGGGCCCGGCCGCCCCACTGGGCCGCTTCCACCCCGTGCCGCCCCCGGAGCGTGACCGCGGAGTGCTCCAGCCGTGAGCCGTCCCGCTGTCGCCACCCGTGATCGGCATGCCGCGCCGCGCGGCATTATGCGGCGATCACCACTGTTCGTACGCCGAGGGCGCCTGTCCGGTTCTGGTCAGTCCCCGGCCCGCGCCGCAGGGGTGATGCCCGGCGGGCGCCGCGATCTGTGACAAGGCGAGGCTCCTCGTCGTCGCGTCGGTGTTCTCCACGCGCCCGCCCGCGCCCGAGGAGCCTGGTTGGTCCCGTATGCGCCATGTCCGGCGTCCCGTGCCTCCTCGACTCGGCGACGGACGCACCGATTGCTCCTCTTGCTCCTCGCGCACCGGATCCTGGATCAGAGGGCCGTGCGCGTCCGGCGCGTCCGGAGTTTCCGTGCCGTGCGCAGGAGAGAGGGCGCCGGGTTCAGGTCCGCGTCGTTGCGGTGTGCGCGTGCGGTGGACGACCGCTGCTGCCGGGCGGCTCGTCTCGCCGGTGCCGGAGGGCCGGAGCCGAGCCCGGGCCTGCTGGTACCGGCTGTCTTCAATGGTGTCCGGATTCCTGAGCCGACGCGTCACGGGCAGCACGGGGTGTTCAGCCGTCGACCGGTGTGTCAACGGGCGCCATGTTGTCGTTCCCGTTCCGCAGCCCCGCGGTCCCGTCGACGAGTTCCCGGACGATGTCCGCGTGCCCGGCGTGCCGCTGAGTCTCGGCGATCATGTGGACGAGTGTCCGGTGGAGGGTCAGCTCAAGCCGCTTCTCCCCGGGCACCCGGCCGGCCGAGTCGAGGAGCAGAGACCCGATCGTCGCGTCCGAATGGGCCCACACTTCGCGGTACAGCCCGACGATCTGCTGACGTGGACATCCCGGCGGGCGCCCTGCCCGTATCCGGCAAGGCGCCCGCCGGCGCGTTCAACACCCCTCAGAAATTGCCGTAGTTGACCTGCCACGTGGGCAGCCCCATACGGCGCCACAGGGCGACCACACGGTCACGGTCGTCCAGCGACACCCGCACCGCGTACCGGTGGCGCACGTGCCGGTCGAACAGCTCGGCCTTCACGACGTCGTCGCGGCGCCCGTCGCCCGCCCCGCGCATCCACAGCTCGTCGTAGGGCACCTCGTGCCGCCGGAGCCAGCTCTCCGTCTGCGTGCGGTACTCCTCCCCGCGTCCCGACAGGAGCACGATGACGTCGTTGTCGGCGCGCCGGAAGGAACGCAGGGCCTGCCGCACCGACACGTTGAGCAGGTCGACCTCGCATCGCGTGAAGTCGTACGGGCCCCGGTCGCCCGTCAGGGCGAGCGTTCCGTCGATGTCGCACATCACCGCCGCCGGCAGCGCCGGGTCGGGCACGTACGGCTCGACGGGGGGCTGGTCGTTCAGCCACGCGTCGGTGAGCCGCCATCCGCCCCTGGTGGCCTGCGCGTGCTTGTCGGCCAGGATGCGGATGACGTCCTCGCTGACGGGCCGCTCCCGCTCGCCGTCCCGGCGTATGCACTCCTCGACGGGTACGCCGGTGAAGTCGTGCACGACGAACGTGGCCAGACCGGCGACCGCCGCTTTCAGACGCTTGGGGATGTGGGGCGTCAGGTGTGTGTTGTCGACGACCACGTCGAATCCGTCGTCGACGGCCGCGCGCACCGCGGCGTCCTGGATCGCCAGCACGGTCTGCTCGTGCGCCCACGAACGGCTCCGCTCGGCGGCGGGCAGGTCCAGCATGGCCCGCAGGTCGTCGAGGTTGACCCGGCGCATCCGGCCCCCGGCCTCGGCCTGGAGCCTCCGCGCGGCGGTGGTCTTGCCCGACGCCGGCAGCCCGGTCATGACGTGTACTACGGGCACGGGTCAGTTCTCCTCATCGGTCGTGAACGGGTCGGCCGCCTCAGGCCGCACGGCCCGCCATACGACGAGATCCGTCGGGCGTCCGTCGAGCCGCAGGAACATGGCGGCCCGGAGCTGCGCGTCGGGCAGCTCCCGGACCGCGCGGGCGAACGCCCCCCGGTCGGCGGCCAGATGGGCGAGCTCGCGGAACGCTTCGTCGATGGCGCGCTCACGCGCCGCCGCCTCGGTCTCCAGGCGCGCGATCACCCCGCGCACCCAGGCGTCGAACTCGTCCGGCACCTGCTCCAGCAGGGCGTCCAGCGGCCGCCCACCCGCCGCCGTGATCCCCCCGAGCTCGGCGTGCGAGCACCCCAGGCCCTGGGCCAGCCGCTTCGCGGACATCCCGGCGAACCGCTGGATGCCGTGGCTGCGCCAGATGTCCCGCTCCGTGACGCCCGTCAGTACCTTGTGGAGCCGTACGTACTCGGAGAGCTTGGCCTTCGCCCGTACACCGGAAGCGAACCGCAGGACGAAGCCCTCGGCGTCCGTCCCCGAGGCGGGGCGGCCCCCGGGCATCGTGTTCGACGTGGTCAGCGCGATCAGGTCGGCGATCGGCATGGCGGGCCACACCGTGACCACGGAACCCATGCCCTTCCAGGCGGCCCCGGCCTCGGCCAGGGGTATCTCCGCGCCGTCCCTGCCGAACGCGGCGAGGAGCACCAGGTCCCGGCGGTCGCCGTAGTCGACGACGATACGATTCTGCGGATACAGGATCTCCGCCAGGTACGTCACCCCCGGCGACAGGGCCGATGTGTCCCTGCCGTCGAGCCGGCGCTGCGCCCACCGCGCCTGCGCGCTGATGAAGGACCCCTTGGACGCGGCCCGCCACCGGCCCGCGTAGTGGAAGACGACCGCGAGGCTGCCGTCGACCTTGTCGTACACCTCGAACGGCTCGTCCGGCAGGGCGGGCGCGTAGGGCTGACCGGCTTCGTGCTCACCGACGTTGAAGAACTTCGGCAGGGGAAGCGCGACGATCTCGCCGGTGGAGTCGTCGGCGACGAGTCCGCGGCAGCGCGTGGTCACCCTGTTCCAGATCCGCTCGTACTGGCACGTCCGCGTGTACGTGTAGATCGACAGCGGAAGCTCGGGGTGCGGTTTGCGAGTGACATGCCCGGCGTCGAGCGCGGCGGTCAACTCCTGCGGCGGCAGCAGCTCTTGAAGAGTCAGGTAGTCCTGGCTCATGGGTTCCTCCTGGTTTCTGAGGCTTCATTCTCTCTTCGGGAGGCTCCGGCCGACAGCGAATAAGTGCGGGCCGGCACCGGGCGGCGCAGGTCACAGCCGACTACGACGTGCTGTTCGAGATGCTGTTCGTCGCCGACGCCTGCCCCGCCTTCGACAGGAGCGGCCGGCCCGGTGATGACCGCTCCCGGACTCGAGGCGGAAACGGCTGGTCCGGGGGAATCGGCAACTGCCAGACTTCCGGCATGCGGATGATCATCGAGGACATGGCCGGCCGCCTGGCGCGGGTGCCGGGCGTGGTCGGCGTACTGCTCGGCGGCAGCCGGGCTCGCGGAGAGCACCGGCCGGAATCGGACTGGGATCTCGGCGTCTACTACCGGGGCGGCCTCGATCTCGCCGCGTTGCGCGCGCTGGCCGGCCCGGACGTGGACGTGGCCGGCCCGGGCGGCTGGGGGCCCTGGGTGAACGGTGGTGCGTGGCTGCGGGTCGACGGTGTCCCGGTGGACTGGATCCTGCGGGACCTGGACCGGGTCGAGCAGGTGTGGGCGGACTGCCGCGAGGGCCGGTACGAGGTGGGTGTGCAGGCGGGGCATCCGCTGGGATTCTGGTCGCCCTGCTATGCGGGCGAGGTGGCACTCGGGCAGGTACTGGCCGACCCGACCGGAGAGCTGACGGGCCTTCGGCGGCAGACCGCGACGTACCCGGAGCCGCTGCGGGAGGCGTTGACGGCGGGAGCCTGGGAGGCGGAGTTCCTGGTCGGTGCCGCGGCGAAAGGCGCGGCGCGGGCAGACACGCTGCACGTCTCGCTGTGCCTGTCCCGGGCCGTCGGCGTGCTGGTACAGGCGTTGTTCGCCCATGACCGGCGCTGGTGCCTCAACGAGAAGGGCGCACTGGCTGTGGCTGAGAGGCTGCCGGGGGCGCCGGCCGGCTTCGGCCCGCGCGTCCGCGGCCTGCTGGGGGCGCCGGGCGATACTGCCGAGCTGCTGACGGCGACGGTGGCCCGGGCGCGCGTGCTGGTCGAAGAGACCCTCGCCTCACTGAGAAGCCCCGCCGAATAGCAGCGACATCCCCCTTGCGCCCCGAGCTCCCGCGCACCCGCTCGCCGCGTCCGGCACACCGAAGGCCCCCTCGTTCTGGTCGCCGCCGCAGGCGGGATGTGCGGACCCGTCCTCAGGCGGTCCCGCTGCGATGGAGGCGGGTGAGCCCCACCAAGAGCCCGTCGGTGTGGCAGCGTACGGGACGGTGACGTACAGGCGGAGTGGCCGTCACCGCTGAGGTGCTGGCACGGGCCGGGGCCGTCCTTCCGGCGCGCGCGCCCTCTCGCCCGAACGTGTGAAGGGACCCTGGTGCCGCACGGCACCAGGGTCCCGGGGGATCAACACCATCTGCCGGCTACTGCTGTGCCGGGCTCTTGCTTCCGCATCTCCGCCGGGGGGATGGACGGAGTGCGGGGGATCGCGGATGCGTGACCGGGGACCACCTTCCCTTCCAGGTCCTTCGGTACCCGGACGGCCTCTTCCTCGCCCGGGCGATCCTGATGGCGTCTGCCTCCTTGTTTCCTGCGGTCAATCCGTCGTACTGCCGGAACTGCGGAACTGCTCGTGACTCCTGGAGCCACCGGCCCGGCGGCCAGCGACAGGACCCCTGTATGCGTCCGGCCCTGTCGCTCCACCGCCGTGCCACAACTCGCTCGAACCTGCACGCGCGGCAGTTCGTCTCTGCCGCGCCTCACTTGCTTCCTTGGCTACGAACAAAACCCTACCCCATCAAGCGGCAATGTCTACTACCGTCACAACAGATTTCCTCCTGGTCCGGAAGGCGGGATTCTGTCGCGCCGATGGAGCGGAAAGCGCGCGCGTGAACGATACGGAGATCGCCGGCGCGGCTGCCCCGCTGCGGACGCCGCACAGCCGCACGACCGGCCGGCGCCCCACAGGGCTTGAGGCAGGAGGCCCTCGTCAGACGGCGGCCCAGCCGTCGTCGACCGGGAGGACGGCGCCGTTGACGAACGCGGCGGCGTCGGAGGCCAGGAAGAGGATGGCGGCGGCCTGTTCCTCCGCGCTCCCCAGCCGGCCGATGTTCGCGCCGATCAACTGACTTACCAGGGAGGGGCCGTGCGCCTCGGGAGCCGCGTCGACGTGGATGTTGGTCCTGGTGGGGCCGGGGGCGATGGCGTTGGCCCGGATGCCCTGCTTCCGGTACATGACGGCGAGGTTCTTGACGAGGCCGACCACACCGTGCTTGGAAGCGGTGTAGGCGGCGCCGGCCGCACCGCCGCGCAGGCCGGCCTCGGAGGCCGTGAAGACGATCGAACCGTGCCCGGCGGCGAGCATGTGCGGCAGGGCGGCACGGGTCAGCAGGAAAGGCGCGGTCAGGTTGATCCGTACGACGCGCTCCCACTCCGCGTCGTCGGTCTCGCCCAGGGCGGACATGCGGTCCATGATCCCGGCGTTGTTCACCAGCACGTCCAGCCCGCCGAAGGCCGTGACGGCCCGCTCGACGACCGTGTCCACCACCTGCTGGTCACTCAGGTCACCGGCGACGGCGAGGGCGGTGCCCCCGGCTTCCTCGATCTCGTGGACGACCTCTTCGGCGCCGCTCCGGTTCAGGTCCGCGACCAGGACCCGGGCGCGCTCCTCCGCGAACCTCAGGGCCGCGGCCCGGCCTATGCCGGACGCGGCCCCGGTGACAACGACACTGCGTCCTGCCAGACCGTTGTTCGTCATGGGTTTTCCTTTCAATGGAGCACGATCACCGGTGGCGTGGCCGCGGGCAGCGGCATGTGCGGCTCCCGCGCACGCTCCGGCATGGTGGAGTGCGAGTCGGTCAGAGGGGTTTCACCCGCCGCCGCCGGGTTCCTGCGGCCGGCCGTCGGGGCGCTGTCCCGCACCGTGCGCCCCGGCTCCCGGGGACCGGGGCGACAGGCGCAGTACGGTCCCCTCCCCGTTGGCCGAGAGGAGCAGGGAGCCGTCGGGAGCCGCGGTGAGACCGGCGAACGGACGCGGCACGCCGGGCATGCCGTGGGTGAACAGCGCGGGCTGGGTGCGGGGGCCGGTGCCCGGGGGCAGGCCGACCGGCAGTTCCTCGGCATCGATCCGGTGTTCCCCCGTGGTGAGCGAAACGGCCCGCAGCCTCCGCGAGCCGGTCTCCACGGTGAACACCTCGTCACCCAGCACCGTCAGCCCTTGCGGGGCGTCGAGTCCGTCCGCGACGGTGACGGTGTCTCCGTCGTCGATCCTGAGTACCGCCCCGAGCCGCTCGTCACTCACATAGCAGCGCCCGTCGGCGTCGAAGGCCACGTCCACGGGGCGGCCGAGTCCTTCGGCGAGCACGGTGAGGGTGTCGTTCTCGTCCAGGGCCAGCACCCGGCCGGCGCCCGCCTCGGCGACGGCCAGTCCGCCCTCCGGCCGCGCGCAGACGCCCATGGGCTGTTGCAGACCGCTCGCCCGGACGCGCGTGGTTCCGCGCTCGGGGTCGTACGTACTGACCTCGCCGTACTGCGAGGTGAGGTGCAGGAGCCCGCCCCCGGCGCTGATGCCGTGGGCGAACGGCCGCAGGACGTGCGTGGTCACACCGTCCGGTCCGCCCGCCGCACCGCCCTTCGGACCGGCCACGCGGTAGTGGTCGGCGGCGTACACCGTGCCCGCCAGGTCGACGGTCACTCCGAAGGGGCCGTCGAGTCCGCACGGCACGATCTCCCGTGTCCGGCCGTCGGGGCGCAGTTCGGTGATGCCGCCGCTGGCGAAGCTGGAGACGAACATCCTGTTCTCCGCGTCGAACGCCGCGTTGTCGAGGCCCGCGAGGCCACTGGTGACGACGGACCGGGAGCCCGTCCCGTGCAGGTCGATACGGGTCACGATGCCTGCCCGGCCCCGGGACAGCACCAGCATGACGCCGGCCCGGTCGAAGCGGACCGCGACCGGTTCGTGCACGTCCTCGGCGACCAGTTCGGGCTCTCCTCCGTCGGGGGGTATGCGCCAGACCTGGTCGGTCACCATGTGCGGGTAGTACAGGTGGCCGTCGGGGCCGAGCTGCATCGCGTTGCCGAGGGCCAGCCCCTCGGTGAGCACCCGGGGGGAATCGCCGCTGTCGGGGAACAGCTCCAGCAGCCGGCCGTTCATCCTCATCTCGTTGACGAAGAGCCGGTCGCCGACGCAGGTGATGCCGTTGGGGACTTCGACCTGGTCGCAGACGAGGGTGTACGCGCCCTGCGGGCTGCGGCGCCACACCCGCCCCGGCACCAGGTCGGTGATGTACATCGAGCCGTCCGGCGCGAAGGCGAGGTCGTCCGGCGACTGGACCGGGCCGTCCGACGGCACCACTGTCTCGACGTCCCCGGTGGCGGTGTCCACGGCGCTGATCCGGCCGGCCAGGAACTGCGCGGCGTACAGCCTTCCGTCGGGCCCGAACGCGACACCGTTCGAACCCCACAGCGGATTGGGCGCGTTGAGCCTCCTCACCTTCCAGCGGGCGCGTGAGACGGGCCCGGGTGTGTCCGGGCCGTATCGGCTGAGGTGCTGTGCCACCGTCTCCCCCTTCCCTCAGGCCCTGTCCGGTTCGGCGTCGACGAGGACCTCGCTCATGCCGCCGTTCGCGCGCCAGTCCCGGAGCAGGGCGTGGAAGGCGACCGGCCCGTCCCCGTACGACTCGCTGCGCTTCCTGGGCATGCCTTCGTTGTTGTAGTAGCCGGGGGTGCACTCCGCCTGGAACGCGTACAGGTCGGCGGCCTTCTCACGGATCGTCGCGACCCACGCGGCCTCGGCCTCGGCGGACGGTTCCACCCGGCGGGCCCGGCGCCTGCGCGCTTCGGCGACGACCTCGGCGACGTGGGTCGCCTGTTCGTCGAGGACGTGGACGAAGTTGACGGAACTGGCGTTCTGCAACGGCCCGAGCTGGAAGAGGTTGGGGAAGCCGTGGCTGTAGAAGCCGTGGAGCGTCCGGGGGCCGTCCTTCCACGCCTCGGCCAGAGTGACGCCCCCTGCGCCGTGCACCGGCAGACGTCCGGAGGTGATCCCCGAGACACCGACCTCGAATCCGGTCCCGAAGATGATGCAGTCGACTTCGTACGCGGTGCCGCCGGCCACGACGGCGTTCTCGGTGATGCTCTCCACGCCGTGGCTGTCGGCCGTGTCGACCAGGGTGACATGGGGCCGGTTGAAGGTCTCCAGGTAGCCGTCGCTGAACGTGGGCCGCTTGCACATGTAGCGGTACCACGGCTTGAGCATCTCGGCCGTCTCCGGATCCGTGACGACGGCGTCGACCCGTGCGCGGATCTCGTTCATCTTCTGGAAGTCGGCGATCTCGTACGCGCGTTCCTGCTCTTCCGGCGGCAGGGCCCGGTAGCCGTCGCTCGGGATGAGCTTCTGCTGCAGGCGGGCCGTGCTGGTCCAGCCGTCGTCGATCAGGTCCTCGTCCACCTGGCCGCCGGTGACGAGCGTGAGGAAGTTGTCCCTGCGCCGCTGCTGCCAGCCGGGGGAGAGGGAGGCGGCCCAGCCGGGATCCGTGGGGCGGTTGCCGCGCACGTCGACCGAGGAAGGAGTGCGCTGGAACACGTACAGCTCTTCGGCGTCCGCCCCGAGGTGGGGGACGCACTGGATGGCCGTCGCGCCCGTGCCGATCAGGGCGACGCGCTTGTCGGCGAGCCTGTGCAGATTGCCGCCCGCGTCGCCGCCGGTGTAGGCGTAGTCCCAGCGGCTGGTGTGGAACGTGTGCCCCGCGAAGGTCTCGATCCCCGGTATGCCCGGGAGCTTCGCCTCGCTCAGCGTGCCGCTGGCCGTCACCACGTACCGCGCCCGTATCCGATCGCCCCGGTCGGTGCTCACGTGCCACTCGCACGCGTCCTCGTCCCAGCGCAGTCCGGTCACCTGCGTCCGGAAGACCGCGTCGCGGTAGAGGCCGAAGGTCCGTCCGATCGCCTGCGCGTGCCGGCGGATCTCCTCGCCCGGCGCGTACTTCCACCGCGGGACGTAGCCGACCTCTTCCAGCAGCGGCATGTAGATGTACGACTCGATGTCGCAGTGGATGCCGGGGTACCGGTTCCAGTACCACGTGCCTCCGAAGTCTCCGCCCTTCTCGATCACCCGGATCGATTCCACGCCCGCCTGCCGCAGGCGGGCGCCCGCGAGCAGACCGCCGAACCCGCCCCCGACGACCGCCACTTCGACCCGGTCGTGGAGCGGCTCGCGGAGGGGCGCGGCCCCGGCGTACGGGTCCTCGTCGTAGTACCCGAACCTGCCGGTGACGCGCTGGTACTGCCTGCCGCCCTCCGGCCGGATCCTGCGATCCCGCTCGGCCCGGTAACGGGCCCGGAGGGCGGCGGGGTCGAATCCGAGTTCCTGAGGATCGGCGGGAGTGGGAACGGGCGAACCGTCGGGACAGGACATGGGGGTCCTTCTTCCTCTCTGTTCTGTGGCCGTGCCGCTGCGCGGGCGCGCGACGCCCGGGCGGCGGCACACGAATCCCCGGGATGGTTCCGGGGGCGTGAGCCGAGGAAAGGTGCCGGCCCGGGCCGGCCGTGACGAGCGGCGCGGGGGCGTTCCTCGGCGCAGACGTGCGATGGTGCCGTCTCGGGTCCGGGCTCGCCGCCCGGCCCCTTTGACGTGCTGCGGTCCGTCAGGCCCTGACCGCGGGCCGTCCGGCCCCGGTGGCCGAGCCGGCTTCCCCGGCATCGGCCGCGGCGCGGCGCGCGGCCGGGATGACGGCCGCGATCGCCGCGGCGACCAGGGCGACACCGCAGCCGATCATCAGGCCGGTGCGGAAGCCCTCCTCGGAGGTGAAGCTGTGGCCGCCCACCGTGGTGGTCATCTGGGCGAGGACCACGCCGATCACAGCGGCGCCGACCGAGGTGCCGAGCGAGCGCATGAGCGTGTTGAAGCCGTTGGCCGCGGCGGTCTCGGAGAGCGGCACCGAACCCATGATCAGGGCGGGCATCGAGCCGTAGGCGAGGCCCACACCACTGTTGATCACCATGCCGACCAGCATCAGCCCCCAGGCCGAACCCATCAGCGCCAGCGACAGGCCGTAGCCGGCGGCGATGACGAGGACACCGCAGACCAGCGTGAACTTCGGGCCCCGGGCGTCGGTGAGCTTCCCGCCGAGCGGGGAGACGAACATCATCATGATGCCGCCGGGCGCCATCCACAGGCCCGCCGCGAGCATCGACTGGCCCAGGCCGTGGCCGGTGGCCTCGGGGAACTGCAGCAGCTGCGGCATGACCAGCATGCTCGCGTACATGCCGAAGCCGACGAAGACCGAGGCGATGTTGGTCAGCAGCACCCGGGGACGGGCCGTGGTACGCAGGTCGACCAGCGGCTCCTTGGTGCGCAGCTCCCACAGGCCCCAGGCCGGCAGCACCACGGCGGTGGCGGCGAACAGGCCCAGCGTGGCGCCCGATCCCCAGCCCCAGTCGGCACCCTTGGAGACCGCGAGCAGCAGACAGACCAGGCCGGTGCCGAGGCCGAGCGCACCGAGTGTGTCGAAGCGCTGGCCCTTGGCGCCGGCCGGGACGTCCGGGATCAGGAACCAGATCAGTACCGCGACCGCCGCGGCCAGGACGGCGGAGCCCCAGAACAGCACCCGCCAGTTCGTGTACTGGGCGACCGCCGCGGCGATCGGCAGGCCGAGGCCGCCACCGATGCCCATGGAGGCGCTGACCAGCGCGATGGAGGAGCTGAGCTTCTCCGCCGGGACCACGTCACGCAGCAGGGCGATGCCCAGCGGCACCATGCCCATGCCCATTCCCTGCAGACCGCGCCCGACGATCATGGGGACGACGGAGGACGAGAGCGCGCACACCACCGAGCCCGCGATCAGCGGCACGGCACACACGAGGAGCATCCGGCGCTTGCCGATCAGGTCGCCCAGGCGTCCGGAGACCGGTACGCAGACGGCCGACACGAGCAGGGTGGCGGTGATCACCCAGGTGGCGTTCGAGGGTGTGGTGCCGAGGATCCCCGGCAGTTCCGCTATGAGCGGAGTGACCAGCGTCTGCATGACCGCTGCCGTGATGCCGGCGAACGCCAGCGTGGCCACCACGCCACTGGGGCGGGATGCGGACCGGGGGACGTCCATGCCTGGAGCTCCTTGAGTGTGTTCACAGCAGGGATGTGCATCGTACACATCACATGTATCGAGCATACTCTGTGGGTGATGCACGTACGTGAGAGGATGGTGGGGCAAGGAACCGCCTGGAGGCGCGAGGCGCCGACGGCACGGCACGTCAGGAAGCGGGAGGCGGCGGGACGCATGGCCAGACCGACGCACGAGGTCGAGTACGAGCAGATGCTGCTCAGCCGCCACACGTTCTTGAACCAGAGGGGCGGACGCCGCAAGGACGGCGTGCTGGAGCGCAGCGCCTACATCCTCCTCAGCCGCATCCGCATGCAGGGGCCCATGTCGATCGGTGAGCTGAGCGACGCCTTCGGACTCGACGCCTCCACCCTCAACCGGCAGACCGCCGCGGCGATGCGCGCCGGACTGGTGGAACGCATTCCCGACCCCGACGGCGGCATGGCGCGCAAGTTCCGCCTCACCGCCAAGGGCGCGCACATGCTCGACGAGGAGCGCGAGGGCATCGTCGAGATCCTGGACCAGATCATGGTGGGCTGGCCGGACGAGGACATCGCGGCCTTCGCCTCCTACCTGAGGCGCTTCAACACCGACATCGAGCGCATCGGCGGACGCCCCTGGCCTCGCCCGTGAGCCCGCGCGGCGCATCGCCGGCACGCCAGGGCCGGCAGGAGCTGCCGGCCCTGGCCGTTCAGCGGCGGGCCCGGGTCAGAGGACCGCGATGCCCAGCGGGCGCCGGCCCGCCGGGAGCCGGTGCCTCTTGCCGGTGTCCGGGTCGACGACCGTGACGCCGTTCCGGTAGCCGTCGCGCGTGAAGCCTCCGGTGACGTGGGCCGTGCGGCCGTCCTCCGAGACGGTGACGTCCTCGTGCGGCCCGTCGAGCGGGACCACCTTCTCCTTGCCGCCCGGGTTGCGGACGGTGAGCGAGGGCCCCTCGTCGACGGCCGGGTCGACCGGGCCCGTGCCGACGACGAGCAGCGGGCCGTCGGCGGTGATCGCGACGCCGTGCTGGTGGGTGTTCGCGGTCATCCGCTCGATGGACGACCTGCCGGTGTCCGGATCCACGAGGACCAGCTTCTCGCCCTCGAACGGCAGCAGCAGGCGGCCGTCGGAGGGGCGTACGGCCGTGTAGTGCGGCTTGAGCCACGAGCCGAGTCCGCCCTCGGTGCCGTAGAGCGGTCTCGATGCGGCGCCGTCCGGTGCCGGCAGTGCCGGTGACCTTCGGGGTGCGGGTGTCGATCGCCTCCAGCGTGCCGTTGCCGCCGGGAACGTTGACGCCGACGTACATGTGGCGTCCGTCCGGCGCGAGGGCGATGCCCATGCCGCCGCCGCGGTACTCGCCGTACGTCGAACAGCTGTTGCGGGCATGGCCGAGCGCGGTCGAGCCACTCGCGGACCTCGTGCGGAAAGGGACCCCGCCTTCCTCGTCACCGCCCACCGGAACCAACGGGTGGTGATGTGCGCCGCCGTCCCGGGCTCACCGTCCGAGGAGGTACTGCGGCTGCTGCCGGCCGCCGGCACGCGCCACACGGACGTGCCCGGCTGAGCCGCGCCACGCCGTGCTCCAGCGGCGCGCGGCGTCGACCGGCAGACGGGTGGTCACATGACCACCGGGGCTTCCGCACCGGGACACCGCTGAGAAAGACCAGCCCGTGGCCGCGCCTTGCCGAAGCCGGCACTGTGCACTCGTATCGCGCACGGGGTGGCTCCTCCTGTCCTTCTCTGCCCTCTTCGCACTCGCCGGGCTGCTCCTGTACTTCCGGCGCCAAGGCCTGGAGCGGGCGGACCAGTCGACAGGACCACCGAGTCCGGCCGGGCCGGCTTCGGCAGGCCCGGCCGTGCGAGGTCGTCCAGAGTGCTCCACGGTCTACGAGTGGAGTCCGGACCGTAGGACTCGGGTACTTACGGCGCGGCCACCGGGAGCCGTGCCGCTGCCTTCGTCACCGACGACGGGCGCACACCCACAAGCCGGGCCGGCCGGCCCGGCCGACAACACGAGTTCAAGTTCAGCAACCATGCGGGACACCGTCGTGTGACGACTCGCCCCTTCGGAACGGGGGCTTCTCATCACCCCGCAGCGCTCGGCGGGTGCGAGGGAACGCCGGAGGTGATGTGGGCCCGCGGACAGCCGGTCAGGACGTGGTCCGGGTGGAAGGGGTGGAGCGGCGGGGCGGGGCCGGCCGGGTGCGGTGGCGCGGTGTGGTCTGGCGGGGCGGGCGGGTGAGGGTGATCTGCCGGACGAGCTGCTGGAAGCAGGCCAGGGCGGCGAGCGAGGGGAGTGCCGCGGTCGCCGCGTCGACCAGGGTGCGGGGTGCCTGGGCTACGCACAGAAGCATGGACACGGTGGAGAACAGCAGCACCACGATCCAGGAGTGGGCGGCGCGGCGCTGGTGGAGGGCGGCGCGCAGGATCGAAAGGGAGGCGACCATCCACGGTCCGTACACCAGCAGGGGCCACCACCCGGCCGTGACGCCGGAGGTGCGGTATGCGGCGAGGTGGTGCAGGGGGTCATAGGCGGCCATGCCGCTGAAAACACACACCATGGACGCCACGGCGGCGGTGAGCGCGGCAAGGAAGAAGCTGGCGGTCCGCAGCGCTCCGGTCGTGCGCTTCTTCCGTGAGGGGGCGCGACGGCGTGAGGGCGAGGGGCGCAGGGGCGGAAGTTCGGCGGTGATCTCGGTCAGGCCGGCGAGAGGGGTGCCGGCGCCTTCGTCGGCCGGCAGGTCGTTCTCGTCCGCGGGCGGGGGGCCGGCCTTCCTTTCGGTTTCGATGGCCTCGTGCAGAAGGTGGGCGAGTTCCTCCGCCGGGTCCCAGTGCACGTCCAACTGGTCGGCCAGGGTCGGAGGGTGGGTCCAGGATCTCGCCGGCGGAAGGCCGTCGGTCGGGTGGGACCAGTTGCCGGGGGAGCCCGGGGGGGAGGGCGGCTCCGGGCGGCTGTGACGGCCGCGTGACTCAGCCATGAAGCGGCCGCCGGGTGGGCTGACCGGCGATCGGGGTGAAAACCGAGGCTCCTGGCCGAACAGCGCGTGTGGGACTCTTCGCGCCGGCCGGGAGGCGCCCCGGGGAAATCAGAGGAATTGCATTCGTCATGATCCGTCCAACGGAACATGTATTAGGCAGGATGCGCGGCAAACGGGTGGCTGCCTTGTCGCATATGGAGTAATTCGGCCTAATGGTTTATCGGTTCTGCAAGCGCTGAGCTATACGGGCCGCGCTTCGAACCGGGGCGCACGCGGATCGCGTACAACGGTGTCCGCCTGCGGGGAACGTCCTCCTTCCCTGGTGACCAGGGAAGGAGGACGTGGACGGTCTTGCCGCCGGTGCCGGTGCCGGTGACGGTCTGCTCCGCGAGCGTGTCGACGAGGTGCCGGCCCAGCCCGCCGTGGCCGGCTCCTGGACCGGCTCCCCGGTGCCCGCGCCGGGCCTTTGCCGGTCGAGGCCGGGGCGAGCACGGCCTGAAATGCGCAGGGTGGAACGACGGTTACGGCATCCCGCTCGGCCGCGCCGTGGTCGGGCGGGATGCTACGACGGGACGGCCGCACCGGTGTGCGACTCGCCGCTCTCCGGCTCCTGCGGAGGCTCACTGAGCTGCTCGCGCAGATAGTTCCAGACCACCGCGACCAACGCGGCCACCGGTACGGCGAGCAGGCTGCCCACGACGCCGGCCAGGCTGGCGCCCAGCGTCACCGCGAGCAGGATCACCGCCGCATGCAGGCCGAGTCCGCGACTTTGGATCATGGGCTGGAAGACGTTGCCCTCGAGCTGCTGCACCACGACGATGATCGCCAGCACGATCAGTGCGTCGGTCAGACCGTTCGACACCAACGCGATGAGCACCGCGACCAGGCCGGCGAACAGGGCACCCACGATCGGCACGAACGCGGACACGAAAGTCAGCACCGCCAGCGGAAGCACCAGCGGTACCCCCAGAATCCACAGGCCGAGACCGATGAGGACCGCGTCGAGCAGGCCGACGAATGCCTGGGAACGCACGAACGCGCTCAGGGTCTCCCAGCCGCGCGCGGCCACGACCGGGACGTCGGTGGCGAGTCGGCCGGGGAGCTGACGGGTGAGCCACGGCAGGAACCGCGGGCCGTCCTTGAGGAAGAAGAACATCAGGAAGAGCGCCAGGACGGCGGTGACCACACCGTTGAACACGGTGCTCACTCCCGTGACGACCGTGGTGACCATGCTGCCGACGCTGTCCTGGATGCGGGCGATCGCGGTGTCGAAGGCACGTGTGATCTGGTCGTCGCCGATGTTCAGCGGCGGCCCGGCGGCCCACTCGCGGAGCTTCTGGATGCCGTCGACCACGCCGTCGGCCAACTCGCCGGACTGGGACGCCACCGGCACCGCGATCAGCGCCACGATGCCCGTGGCGACCAGGAGGAACAGTACGGTCACAGCCGACGCGGCCAGGGCGGGGCGCCATCCGTGCCGGCGCAGGAAACGAGTCAGGGGCCAGGTCAGCGTGGTGAGGAGCAGCCCCACTATGAGCGGCCAGACGACCGACCACATCCGGCCCATGACCCACAGAGCCACCGCAGTCATCACGAGGACCAGCAGCAACTCGACAGAGACACGTGCCGATGTTCGGAGCGCGGCGGCGGTTTTTTGGGAACTCAACGTGGCAGACATGGGGTTCACCCTATTGATACTCCGGTCGCACTTCGGTACCGGTGCTGGTCAGGAGCAGCCCTGCGGATCCCGTCGGCGGGCTCCCGGACCACAGGAGTCGCCGGCCCATGACGCGACGGCGGCAGTGGCAGCACCGGGCGACGAAGCCGTACCTCGTCGGCAGAGCCCGGCAGGAGCCGTGCTCGGCGCAGCGGACCGGCGGCATCACGCTGTGCCGGAGCGGAGCGGACCGGCGACGGAGGCGCCGGCGCACGGCGTACCGCCGGGGCGCGAACGGCGGCCGGTGGTGGTCGCGTTGGCCGGCACAGATCGGAAGAGCGACGAGTAGGGAAAGAGTGTGTTAAGTATAGTGTAGATATAGGTGTTCGCCGTATAATTTAAAAATTGGTTTTTT
>NZ_JBSFUB010000084.1:0-30788 GCF_053591575.1 Streptomyces altiplanensis
CGGCCCCCAGCCGTCCGCATCTGCTCACCATGGGCATGGCCGAGTACACCACGAACGGGATCATCGGCCGGCCGTCGTTGGCCACTGCAGCCAAGCGGACCCGCTGCCCGCGGCCGCACCGGCGGACACCGCGCCCCTGACCGGTACCGCCCCGTCACCGGGGTCTGCGGACGGTACCGCCGACATCGCGGTGATCGGGATGGCCGGCCGGTTTCCCGACGCGCCTGACCTGGAGGCGTTCTGGGAGAACCTGGCCCAGGGCCGTGACAGCGTCCGGGAGGTGCCGGCCGAGCGGTGGGACCCGGCGAGGTTCTACGACCCCGACCGGCGTGCCCCAGGCCGTACGTACAGCAAGTGGGCCGCGCTGCTGGACGATGCCGACCGGTTCGACCCGCAGTTCTTCCGGATGTCGCCGCTCGAGGCCGCCGCCATGGACCCGCAGCAGCGGATCTTCCTGCAGACCGCGTGGCAGACCCTGGAGGACGCGGGCCACGCCAAGGCCCTGCCGGGCGGCCGGCGCTGGGGCGTGTTCGTCGGGTGCGCCACCGGGGAGTACCTGGACCTGCTGCGCGGCAGCGAGCAGGACGAGACGGCCCACGCTTTCCTGGGCAACTCCGCGTCGGTGCTGGCCGCCCGGATCGCGTACCACCTCGATCTGACCGGACCGACCATGGCGATCGACACCGCGTGCTCCTCGTCGCTGGTCGCCGTGCACCTGGCCTGCGAGAGCATCCGGTCCGGCGAGTGCGACGCGGCGCTGGCGGGAGGCGTGGCCCTGATGCTGACGCCGCGCATGCACATCCTGACCAGCAGGACCGGAATGCTCTCTCCCACCGGGCGCAGTGCCCCGTTCGACGCGTCCGCCGACGGGATCGTGCTCGGTGAGGGGGTGGGCGCCGTACTGCTCAAGCGCCTCGACCGGGCGCTCGCGGACGGGGACCGCATCCACGGGGTGATCCGGGCGAGCGGCGTCAACGGCGACGGGCGCACCAACGGCATCACCGCGCCCAGTGCCGTGTCCCAGTCGGCCCTGATCGAACGGGTGCGGCAGCGGGCCGGCCTCCGCCCCGAGGACGTGACCTACGTCGAGGCCCACGGCACGGGCACCCCGCTCGGCGACCCGATCGAGGTCAAGGCGCTCGAAATCGTGCTGGGCACCGGTCCGTCACCGGCGGTCCCCTGCGGACTGGGGTCGGTGAAGGGCAACATCGGGCACACCACGATGGCGGCGGGCATCGCCGGACTGCTCAAGACGCTGCTCGCCCTGCGGCACCGGCAGCTCCCGCCGTCGGTCAACTACGCGACCGCCAACCCGGAGATCGACTTCTCCCGCACCCGGCTGCGGCCCGTCACCGAGCTGATGCCCTGGCACCCGGGCCCCTCGGGTGAACTCGTCGGCGCGGTCAGCAGTTTCGGGTTCAGCGGCACCAACGCCCATGTGCTGGTCTCGGAACCCCCGGTCCGAGACGACGACACCCCGCCGGAGGCCGCCACCATGATGATCCCGCTCTCGGCACGCAGCCGGCCCGCTCTCGTGCGGACCATGACCGCGCTGGCGGACCGCCTGGAGTCCGAGCGGCCCGCGCTGGCGGACGTCGCGGTCACCCTCGGCGCGGGGCGTGCCCACCACGAGATCCGGGTCGCGCTGTTCGCCGCCACCACCGGCGAACTGGTCGAGCAGCTGCGGGCCGAGACCGCCGGCCGGGCGCGTGCGGCCGGCGGCGGCGCCGAGGCGCGGACGGCCGAACGCTATCTGGCGGGCGAGGACATCGACTGGCCGCAGCTGTACGGCGCCCTCGGCGGACGGCACATCTCCCTGCCCGGCTACCAGTTCGACACCGCCTCGTACGGCCCGGCGCCCGCCGCGTCCGCCGGGCCCGCGGCGGGGGCGCCGTCCGGGCCGGAGGCGCCTTCCGCGGGGGCCGCGCCGGCCGGCGCGGCCCGGCCGGTGCCCGACTGGACGGCCGAGGACCATGTGGTCGGCGGTACGCCGCTGCTGCCCGGAGTGGCCCTCTTCGAACTGGTCACCCACGCCGCCGGTACGGCCGGCCCGGTGCGCATCGGGAACGTGCAGTGGCTGCGGCCCTTCGAATTGACCGTCTCGCGCACCCCGTTCGTCCGGTTCGAAGGGGACCGTTTCACCCTCGCCGGCGGGCCGGACGGCCCGGTCCACGCGCGGGGCCGTATCACCGCCGTGGCGCCGTACGCGGACGAGCGCATCGATCCGCGAGCGATCTCCGCGAGGTGTCCGGACCTCCTCCCCGGCTCCGCCCTGTACGCCGGGTTCGCGGCGGCGGGCATCGCGTACGGCCCCTCGTTCCGGGCGGTCGCAGAGGTACGGCGCGGCGCGGACGAGGCACTGGCGGAACTCCGGGTGCCGCCGGGCCGGGCCGTCGAACTGACCGGGCGGCCCCTGCACCCCGTACCGCTGGACGCCGCGCTCCAGGCCGTCGCCGCGCTGGCCGCGCCTGCCGGTGGCGAGGGCACACAGGTACCGTTCGCCCTGCGCGAGCTGGAGGTGCTCGGCCCGGTCCCGGCCGTCGGCTGGGCCCATGCCGTACGTGAGGGAGACCGGTTCACCGTCCGCCTCGCGGACCGCGACGGCCGCGTAGCCGTCCGCTTCGGAGGGCTCGCCCTGCGCTCCCTCCGGCCCGGCGGACCGGCCCCCGGGCCGGCTGCCGCCGCCCCGGACCCGGCGGCCACCGGCACGGTGGAGAGCCTGGTGCATCTCCCCGAGTGGCGGGACGCCCCGCCGGTCGCCGGCGCGCCGGCGGACAGGCCGTCACGGGTACGGGTCGTCCATGGGCCCGGCACCGCGGACCTGGCCGCCGCGCTGGTGGCGGCGCACCGCGCCGCCGGCGACGAAGCCGTCTCCTCACCGGAGCCGGCCGGCGACGGCGCCTGCGACATCGTCTACTTCCTCGCCTGCGAGCCGTTCCGCGGCCGCGCCCCGCAGGATGACCGGGCCCCCCGGGACCTGCTGAGAACGCTCAAGTCCCTGATCGCCACGGCCGCCGGGCGGCCCCTCACGCTCAAGGCCGTGGTCGCCGGGGCGGTCGACACCGGCGAAGGCGCGGTCCGCCCGCACGCCGCCGGCCTGCTCGGCATGGCCCGTTCGGCGGCCGCCGAGCACCCGGCCTGGACGGTCGGCTGCGTCGACGTGGGCACCGGCCGGTGGCGGCCCGACGACCTCGCGGAGCGGCTGCGGCGCGAACCGGCCGCGGAACGGCTGGTCGCCCTGCGCGGGGACCGCCGGCTCGTCCGTACGGTGCGCCCGGCGGCACCTGCCGCTCCCGTCCGGCCTCCGGGCGGCGGCCGGGAAAGCCCGTACCCGTACCGGCGGGGCGGTCACTACCTGATCCTCGGCGGCACCGGTGGCATCGGGCGGGAACTCGCACGGCACCTGGCCCGGACGGCCGGCGCCCGGATCACCGTCGTGGGGCGGCGGGCCGCCGACGCGCGGGTCGCGGAGGTGCTCACCGACGTCGAGCGGCTCGGCGGCAAGGCCCTGTACCTGAGGGCCGACGCCACCGAACCGGCCGCGCTGCGGGCGGCGGTACGGGACGCGCGCCGCGCCTTCGGGGCCGTGCACGGGGCGTTCCACGCCGCGATGGTGCTGGGCGACCGCACGCTCGCCAGGATGGACGAGGACGCGCTGGACGAGGTCCTCGCCCCCAAGGTGCCGGGGGCGGTGGCGTTCGGCGAGACGCTCCGCACCGAACGGCCGGACTTCCTGGCGTTCTTCTCCTCCGCGGTGTCCTTCACCGACTCGGCAGGCCAGGCCAACTACGCCGCCGCGAGCACGTTCGAGGACGCCTACGCGGCCGAACTGCGCCGCCGCTGCCGGTTCCCGGTCACGGTCGTCAACTGGGGCTACTGGGGAAGCGTCGGCGTCGTGGCCGACGAGCGCTACGCCGAGCGGCTCGCCGGCTTCGGCGTCGGCTCCATCGCTCCACGGGAAGGCATGGCCGCGCTCGACGCCCTGCTGCGCGACGGGGTGCCGCAGGCACTGGTCGTCCGGGCCCAGGCCGACGGACTGGCGCGGCTCGGGGTCGAGTCCGGGGCCGGCGGTCCCGCGCCCGCCGCGCCCGGGTCACGGGACTCGTCCGCCGTACGGGGGGCCGCCGGTGGGCACACCGCCTCGGACCCCGCCGTACCGGCGGACCCGGCAGCCCGGTCCCGGGAGGGCTTCGCCGCCCTGCACCGACTCGCGCCGGCGCTGCTCGACGAGCGCCTGCGCCGCGAACTCGGCCCGCTGGACGGGCCCGTGGAACACCTGGCGGCCAGGCTCGGTGTGGACGCGGGCCGGCGGCGTCTCTTCGAGGCGCTGCTGGGGCTGCTGGAGTCCGCCGGCCGCGTCCGGCGCACCGGTGAACTGGTCGAATCCGTCTCCGGGCCGCCCTCGGACGTCCACGACCCGGCGGACCGGCACCCCGACCTCGCACCTCATCTGCGGCTGCTTCGCCGCTGCGTCGACGCGGTGCCCGACGTGCTGGCCGGCCGCGTACGCGCCACCGAGGTGCTGTTCCCCGGCGGTTCGGCGGACCTGGTCGAGCAGGTCTACCGGGGCCAGGCATCCGCGGACTTCTACCACCGCCTGCTCGCGGAGGAGACCGCGGCGGCCGTCGCCAGGGTCCACCACGCCACCGGGCGGACCGTGAGGATCCTGGAGATCGGCGCCGGCACCGGCGCCAGCAGCGCGTTCGTACTGCCGGCCTGCGCCGGCACCGGCCTGCCGGTCGACTACCGGTACACCGACATCTCCACGGCCTTCCTGCGCCGCGGGCAGGACGCGTACGCCGCCGCCCACCCGTTCGTGCGCTTCCAGACGCTGGACATCGAACGGGACCCGGCCGGCCAGGGGTTCGCACCCCGCACCTTCGACCTGGTGCTCGCGACCAATGTGCTGCACGCCACCGCCCGGATGGACCGGACCCTGGCCCATGTGCGCGACCTGCTCGCACCGGGCGGTGTCCTGCTGGTCAACGAGGTGACCCGGGCGGCGCACTTCCTCACGCTCACCTTCGGGCTCACCCCCGGCTGGTGGCGCTACGAGGACGCCGAGCGCCGTCTTCCGCACGCGCCGCTGCTCGGGCCCGCCGCATGGCGCCGGCTGCTCGCCGAGGCCGGTTTCGGCACGGTGCGGGTGCGCGGCTTCGACGGTACGCCCGCCGACGACCTCGAACAGTGCCTGTTCGTCGCGGGCGAGGCGGGCCCGGTCGCGGGGGAGCCCGCGGGGGAGGAGCTCCCCGCGAAGCGGCTCCCGGCGGCGGAGTTCCGCGCTGAGGACTCCCCGGCGGCGCATCCCCCGGCGGCGCACGACGGCCGGGCCGCCGGTCCCGGCGCCGTGCGTGGCTATGTGCGCCGCGTCTTCGCGGAGGTGCTCCGGTTCGCGGAGGCGGACCTCGAGGACACGGTGACGTTCGAGAACTACGGTGTCGACTCCCTGGTGAGTCTGGACATCACCACCCGCTTCGAGCAGGACCTGGGCCCCCTGCCGTCGACCCTGCTCTTCGAGCACCTGACCATCGCCGATCTGGCGGACCACCTCGCGGGCACGCACCCCGAGCACTTCACCGCGGCCCTCCGGCACCCCGGCGGGGAGCAGGCGGGCGGTACCGGACCCCGTCCGTCCGCCCCGCCCGATCCGCTGCACCCCGTCCCCGAGCCGCTGCACTCCGCGCCCGATCCGCTGCACTCCGCGCCCGGGCAGTGGTCCCCCACGCCCGAGCCACCGCCCCTCGCGCCGGAGCCGCCGCGCCGGCCGTCCGTGGTGGTGGCCGGTTCCGCCGGGCCCGCTCGGCCGGACTCACCGCACCACGACGAGGACATCGCCGTCATCGGAGTCACCGGCCGCTACCCGGGCGCCGAGGATCTGGACGCCTTCTGGGACATGCTGGCGGAAGGCCGCACCGGAATCACCGAGATCCCCGCCGACCGCTGGGACTGGCGGGCGTACTTCGACACGGAGAAGGGCAAGCCGCAGCGGGCGTACAGCCGCTGGGGCGGATTCCTGGACGGAATCGACCGCTTCGACCCGGCTTTCTTCGGGATCCTGCCCCGGGACGCCGCCGACATCGACCCGCAGGAACGCCTCTTCCTCGAAACCGCCTGGAACCTCCTGGACCGCGCGGGCCAGCTCGGCGAGACCACCAGGGAGCGCAGCACCGGTGTCTTCGTCGGCACCATGTACGGCTCCTACGGACAGCTCGCCGCCACCGGATGGGCCGGGGGAAAGCTCGCCGGCGCCCACTCCGCGTACTGGTCGATCGCCAACCGGGTCTCGTACACGCTGGACCTCAACGGCCCCAGCTTCGCCGTGGACTCGGCCTGCTCGTCCTCGCTGCTCGCCGTCCACCTGGCCTGTGAGAGCATCCGGCGCGGCGAGTGCCGCACCGCGATCGCCGGCGGCGTCAACCTCATCCTGCACCCCGCCCACCACGTGTCGCTCTGCTCGATGAACATGCTGTCCGCCGACGGGCACTGCAAGGTCTTCGACGCCCGCGCCGACGGCTTCGTGCCGGGCGAGGGGGTCGGTGCCGTCCTGCTCAAGCCGCTGCGCCGGGCCGTCGAGGACGGGGACGACATCTGGGGTGTCATCAAGTCGGGCCTGAGCAACGCCGGGGGCAAGACCGGCGGATACACCGTGCCCAACCCGGGCGCGCAGGCCGCGCTGATCGCCGAAGCGGTACGCCGGGCCGGGGTCGACCCGGCCACCATCGGCTACGTCGAGGCGCACGGCACCGGGACCGAACTGGGCGATCCGATCGAACTGGCCGGCCTGGGCCGCGCTCTCGGCACGGCCGCCGGCGACAACGGCGTGCGGTGCGCCGTCGGCTCGGTGAAGGCGAACGTCGGCCACCTGGAGGGCGCCGCGGGCATCGCCGGGCTGACCAAGGTCCTGCTCCAGCTCCGGCACGGCCGGATCGCTCCCGTCGCGGGCCTGGGCACCGTCAATCCGAAGATCGCGCTCGACCCGGCCCGGTTCACCCTGCCGACCGAGCTGTCACCCTGGCCGAGCGCCGGCTCCGCCCCGAAGCGGGCCGGTGTCAGTTCCTTCGGCGCGGGCGGCGCCAATGTCCACCTGGTCGTGGAGGAGTTCCGGGGCGCCCGGCCCCCGGCCCCCGTCCGGCCGGGTGAGCAGCTGTTCGTCCTGAGCGCCCGCACCAGGGACCAACTGGTGCGGTACGCGGGTCTCGTGGCCGAATTCCTCGACGGGCCGGGAGCCGGCGCGACGCTCGACGCCGTCTGCTTCACCAGCCAGGTCGGCCGCCGGGAGTTCCCCGAACGGCTCGCGGTACGGGCCGACGACTGCGCCGGACTCGCCGCGAAACTGGCCTCGGTGGCGTCCGGCTCGATACCGGCCGGTGCGCTGGTCGGCACCGCGGGGCCCGGCGGGCCGACGGGCGGCGCCGACGACGGCGAGGACGTGGCCGCACTCTGGATACGGGGCGCGGCGGTCGACTGGGAGGCCCGCAGGCCGGGCCCCCGGCCCCGCCGGGTCGCCCTGCCGGCGTACCCGTTCGAGCGCTCCCGTCACTGGCTGAACGTCGACGCGACGCCGGAACCCCCGGCTCTGCCCCCCGCCGCTGCTCCCGCCGGGGCACCCGGCGCGGCGCAGTCCCCGGCTCCGGCACCCGGCGCGGCGGCGTCCCCCGGACCGGTGCCCGCCGCGGAGCCGACCCGTACCGTCTACCGCAGGCCCGTGTGGGAGGACGTTCCCGCGGCCGTGCCCGGCGCGGCGCCCAGGTCGCTCCTGGTGATGACCGACGAGGACGGACTCGCCGCCGCGTTCCGGCGCGCCCTGGACGGCACCGGCACCCGCTGCACCGTGATCCGGCCGGGAGACACCCCTTCCGTCCTGCCCGACGCGGTCGTCCACACCGGCGGCCTCCACACCTTCGTACAGCTCTGCGCCGATCTGCTGCGTGAGCGGCCCCGCGCCGTGCTCCGCGC
Source organism: Streptomyces altiplanensis (assembly GCF_053591575.1). Lineage (NCBI taxonomy): Bacteria > Bacillati > Actinomycetota > Actinomycetes > Kitasatosporales > Streptomycetaceae > Streptomyces > Streptomyces altiplanensis. The sequence goes on from NZ_JBSFUB010000084.1 coordinate 7,957, forward strand.
CCTCCACACGCACGCCACGGCCGATCCGGAGCAGATCGCCGTCGCCGGAGCGCTGCGCAGCATCGCTCTGGAGCACAGTGGATTCAGCGGCTCGCGCGTGGAGTTCGCCCCGGGCACCGACGCGCCGGCCCGCGCGGCGCTGCTGCTCGCCGAACTCGCCGGCACCGAGCAGGAGGTCAGTTACCAAGGCGCCGTACGGAAAGCCAAGCGACTGGCCGAATTCACCCCGCCGGAGGCGGACGGGCCACTGGGGCGGCCCGGCGGCACCTACCTGATCACCGGCGGGGCGGGCGCCCTCGCGCTGCACGTCGCCGAGGAGCTCGCCGCACAGGGACCGGTCCGGCTCGTCCTGGCCGGCCGCTCGGACCCGGGCCCCCGGGCGGCCGCACGCATCGCCGCGCTGAACCGCGCGGGCACCACCGCGGAGTTCCACCGGGCGGACGTGACCCGGAAGGAGGACGTGCGGCGACTGGTGGACGCCGCGGGCGCCCTGACCGGCGTCGTGCACACCGCGGGCGTGACCCGGGACGCGCGCGTCGTGCACAAGACGCCCGAGGAGATCACCGAGGTCCTGGCGCCCAAGGTGACCGGCACCCGGCTGCTCGACGAGATGACCGCCGGACAGGAACTCGACTTCTTCGTCCTCTTCTCCTCGGTCGTCGGGCAGACGGGCAACCCGGGGCAGGCCGACTACGCCGCTGCCAACGCCTTCCTGGACGCCTTCGCCGCCGAACGCGAGGACCGCCGCCGGCGCGGGGAACGCCAGGGCCGCACGGTGTCCGTCGGCTGGCCGCTGTGGGCGGACGGCGGCATGACCGTCGAGGACGGCACCCGGGAGCTGTTCGCCCGCCAGTGGCGGATGGCGCCGCTGCCGGCCCGCACCGGCCTGCGGGCGCTGCGGCGCGGCCTCGCCGGCCAGGACCCCTCCTTCCTCGTCGTGGAGACCCTGACGTCGGCCCCGGCACCGGCGGCCGTCACCGGACCGCCGGGGCCGGACGGTGCGAGGGCCCTGCTGCGCCGGCTCGCCTCCGGCTTCCTCCTGGTGGACGAGAGCGAGGTCGATCTCGACGACGACCTCATGGACGCCGGATTCGACTCGATCTCCCTGACGGAACTCATCAACGCGGTCAACGAGGAGTACGGGCTGGACCTGCTGCCCACGGTGCTCTTCGAATGCGCGAGCCTGGAGGCGTTCGCCGGCTTCCTGACGGAGCACCACGGCACTGCGGCGCCGGAAGTGGCGCCGGAGGCGGTGCCGGAAGCGGCGCCGGAGGTGGTGCCGGAGGTGGTGCCGGAACGCTCCCCTCGGCCAGAGGAGGCGGAAGGGGAACCGCAGCCGGCGTCCGGGCCGGAACTCGCGGCGCGGCCGAGCGCCCCGGCCGGGGACGTCGCGGTCGTCGGTGTCGCCGGGACACTGCCCGGATCGACCGGTCTCACGGACTTCTGGCGGCGGGTGGCCGCGGGGGAGGACCTCGTCGGCCCGGTGCCCGCCGACCGTGCCGACCTGCGCTCGCACCCCGGCACCGCCGGGCTGCGGGGCGGATTCCTCGACGACGTCGCGACTTTCGACGCCGAGCTGTTCAGGATCTCCCCGGCCGAGGCGGCGCTCATGGACCCGCAGCAGCGGCTGTTCCTGCAGACCGTCTGGCGGGCCGTGGAGGACAGCGGCCACCGGCCCGACTCGCTCGCCGGCAGCGACACCGGGCTCTTCGTCGGGGTCTCGACCACCGACTACGCCGATCTGCTCCGCGCCCACGGCGCCCCGGTCCAGGCGCACACCGCCAGCGGAATCGCGCACTCCATCCTCGCCAACCGGGTCTCCCACGTCCTCGACCTGCGGGGCCCGAGCGAAGCCGTCGACACCGCCTGTTCCAGCTCCCTGGTCGCCCTGCACCGGGCCGTACGGGCCATCGCCGCGGGCGACTGCTCCCTCGCCGTCGCCGGGGGTGTCAACGTCCTGCTCAGCCCCGGTCTCTTCACCGCGTTCCAGCAGTCGGGCATGCTCAGCCCGGACGGCGCCTGCAAGACGTTCGACCGGGACGCCGACGGATACGTCCGCGGTGAAGGCGTGGGCGCGGTCGTGCTCAAGCCGCTCGCGGCCGCCGAGGCCGACGGCGACCACATCTACGCGGTCGTCCGGGGCAGTGCCGTCAACCACGGAGGCCGGTCCGCGTCGCTCACCGCCCCCAACCCGGAGGCCCAGGCCCAGGTACTGATCCGCGCCTACCGCGAGGCCGGCGTCGACCCACGGCAGGTGAGCGCCGTGGAGGCCCACGGCACCGGCACCCGCCTCGGCGACCCGGTGGAGGCCGAAGGCCTCAAGAAGGCCTTCGCCGCCCTGTACGAGGAAGCGGGCCTGCCCCCGGCCACGGTCCCGCACATCGCCCTCGGCTCCGTCAAGACGAACATCGGGCACCTGGAGGCGGCGGCCGGTGTCGCCGGTCTGCTGAAGACGGTCCTCGCCATGCGGCACGAACTGCTGCCGCCCAGCATCCACTTCACGCACCCCAACCCGTACCTGCGCCTGGACGGCACACCGTTCTACGTCAACGACCGGGCCAGGCCCTGGACCGGCGACCGGATCGCCGGAGTCAGCTCCTTCGGCTTCGGCGGCACCAACGCGCATGTGGTGCTCGGTTCCCACCACCGGGCGGCCGCCGCCACAGGGGCGGGGGAGCCCCAGCTGCTCGTGCTGTCCGCCCGCTCACCGCAGGCGCTGCGCGCGTACGCGGCGGACGTGGCCGACGTACTGGAACAGACACCGGAATCAGAACTGCCCCGTGTCGCCTACACCCTCCAGGTGGGCAGGATCCCGTACCCGCACCGGGCGGCGCTGGTCGCCCGCTCGCTGCCGGAGGCGGTTCGCCGGCTGCGCGCGCTGGCCGACGGTGGACCCGGTGGCCAGGCCGGCCGTGCCGCGCCCGGGGCAGCCCCGGCCCCGGGCACCGCGGACCTGTCGTTGACGGAGCTGGCCGAGCGGTGGGCCGGGGGCGCGGAGGTTGACTGGGCCGCCCGCTGGCTCGGCCGGGAGCCGGGCCGCACCCCGCTGCCGGGCGCGCCGTTCGGCGGTCGCAGGCACTGGTTCGACGAGCGCGCCGTCCGGCATGCCGACGACCCGTCCAGGAAGGAAGCAGTCGTGGCCGAGCAGACCCGCCACCCCCGAGAGAGCGACACCCCGGCGCCTCGCCGCCGGACCCGGAAGATCATGCTCGCACCGGTCGGCCCGGCCCCGTCGCCGCCCCCGGCCCCCGCATCCGCGCGGGCGGCCACGGTGTCCGTACCGGCACAGGCGCCCGCGTCCGCCCCTGCGGGCGCTGCCGCCGTGCCCCTGCCGGCGCAGGCACCCGCACCGGCACCCGTCGCGCCCGTCACAGCGCCCGCGCCCGGCCCGGAGGCCGTTCCGCGGGCCCAGGAGGAAGCCGCCCCGGCGGTGCCCGGCTCCGTCGACGCCACCGCCGTCGCGCGGGACATCACGGCGCAGATCGCCGACATCCTCGGAATGGAGCCGGAGGCGGTCGGCCCGGAGCAGCCCTTCGGCGACCTCGGACTGGACTCCATCTTCCGCATGGACCTGGCCCGGCGGCTGGCCGCCGTCTACGCGGTCGAGCTGCAGGCCGCCGAACTCTACGAGCACGACACCGCCACCCTCCTCGCGGCCTACGTCGCGAGCGTGGCCTCCGCCTCCGCTCCGGCCCCGGCTCCCGCCCCGGCACCCGCCTCCGCCGACGCGCCCGCCCCCGCTTCCGCCGCCGAGGCGATTGCGGGCGGTGCCGAGGTGACGGCCGGCGCCGAGGAGTCGCTGGGCCGGCTCGTCGAAGCGGTCACCGGGCGGCCGTTCGACCCGCGCAGGAGCTTCGCCGACAACGGCGTCACCTCGTTCGACATGCTGCGTACCGTCAGTGCGCTGGAGCGCCGGTTCGGCTCGCTCCGCAAGACCCTGTTCTTCGACCACCCGACCGTTGCGGCTCTCGCCGCCCACCTGGAGAAGGCATACGGCGCCGGCCGCGCGGCGGGCCTCCTGGCCGAGGTCCTGTCGCTCGGCGCCCCGGTGTCCGGAACGGGCCCCGTCGTGCTGCCCGCCTCACCCGCCGACCCCTCGCCCCCGGCGACCGCGCACGACGCCGCAGGCCCCCTCATCGTGCGCAAGCGCGAACTGGCGGACCTCCCCGACGTGGCCCGGCTGCTGGCCGGGATAGACCGGGAGCACGCCAAGGAGGGCGGCCTCGCCGGACGGGACATCGCCCCGCTGGCGTTCGTCGGAGCGGACCGCCGCGCCTACTTCAACTTCTCCCGGCGCGACGACCACCTGTTCGCCTGGAGCTATGCGGGCGCCGAGGCGGACTTCGCCCCCCTCGCCGCGGAGTGGCTGGCCTATGCGGAGAAGCACGGCCTGCGGCCCAACTTCCTCTCCCTGCTGCCTTTGACGGAGGCGGGCGGCACGCCCCTGACCGCCACCCCGTTCGGCGCGGTCCAGCGGCTGGAGGACCTTGCCGGATTCAGCCTCTCCGGCGGCCGGATGAGCAGGCTGCGCAACCTCGTGGCCCGGTTCGAACGCTCCGGACGCGTCACCACCGACGAGTACAGGGTGGGCTCCGACCCGGCGACCGACCGCGAGATCATCGACATGATCGTGCGCTGGGGCGAGCAGAAGCAGATGGTCAACCCCTATGTGGCGGTGGTGCGTGAGGAGTTGGCGAACGGCCGGCTGGACGCGCGGCACCGGATGTTCCTCACCCGCGTGAACGGCGAGCTCGCGAGTGCGGTGATCGTCACCAGGATCCCGTCGGAACCCGGCCATCTCCTGGACCTCGAGTTCTACCCCGCCGACGCGCCGCGCGGCGGGCTCGAGTACGCGATCGTCGAGATCCTCCGGCGGCTGCGCGCGGAGGGCGCGCAGCTGTTCAGCTTCGGCGCCAGCTTCGGCGTCAAGCTGACCGACTCACCGAACGCGTCACCGGAGGTGGCGCAGGGGCTCCGGGAGCTGAGCTCGATCGGCGTGTTCGGCGAGGGCAACTTCCGTTTCAAGAACAAGTTCCGGCCCGTCAACGTGCCGATCTACCTCTGCCAGCGGGCGGACGCGCCGCCTTCGCCGGTCTCCGAGGTGATCCTGATGATCGCCGACCCGGACATCGACGCCGGCGTCCCCGGCCTGCTCGACCCCCGGTCCGCGGCGCCGGCGGTCACGGTGACGGAGGAGCCCGCCGCTCCACCCGCGCCCCGCCCCACCGCGCCCGCGCCCGTGGCGGCTTCGCACCCCGCCCCCACTCCGGCCCCCGTGCCCGCTGTCCCCGCGCCGCGCACCCCGGCGGACGGACCGGAGCGGGCCGCCCGGCTGGCCGGGGCCGGGTACAACCCGCTGGCGCTCCCTCGGCGCGACGTCGGCTTCGACCTGGTGACCGACTCGTGGGCGGAACTGGACGACCCGCTGGTCGCCGCCCGCGCCCGCACCCTCCAGGAGCGGATCGAACGTGAGCAGGAGCCCGCGGACTTCGAGCCGCCGGGCTGGCTGCCCTTCGCCCACGCGCTGCCCACGGCCTCCGGCCGCTCGGCGGAGGCGCTGTTGTGCCGTGCCTGGCCGGGGCCGCGCGGCACGGTCGTCCACAACGGGCTCTTCCCGAGCTGGTCGATGAGCCTGGCCGACGCGGGGTTCACGGCCCGGCAGGTCGCCGCCTCGCCCGGCGCCCTCTTCGCGGGCGACCTCGACATGACGGCCCTCGGCGCGGTTCTCGCGGAGGCGGGCCCCGAGGTGTCCTTCGTAGCCGTCGAGCTGTCCGGCAACGCGGCGGGGGGCCACCCGGTGTCCGTGGCCGGCCTCCGTGCGGTACGGGCGGCGGCCGACGCCCACGGGGTACCACTGGTCCTCGACGCGACCCGGGTACTGGAGAACGCCGCCCACGTCGTGGCGCACGAGGACGCGTGGCGCGGTGCCGACCTGTGGAAGGTCGCCGACGCGCTGCTGGCGTCGGCCTCCGCGGCGACCCTCAGCCTCTCCAAGGACTTCGGCGTCGCCTCGGGCGGCCTGGTGGCGACCGGGCTGCCCGCGCTCGCCGACAGCCTGCGCGAGCACGTCGGGACGCGAGGTCACGAAGTGGGCCTGGCCACCCGCAGGCTGCTGGCCCGCGCACTGTCCGAACAGGACGAGGCCGCGGCCATGGTCGAGGAGCGGATGGAGGCGGTCCGTACGCTGTGGACGGGGCTGCGCCGGGCCGGTTGGCCCGTCGTCGAACCGGCGGGCGGCCACTGCGTCCTGCTGGACGTGGACCGGGCGCCCCGGTTCGCGGGTCTGGAGCGGCCCGTCGAGTCCGCCCTCGCATGGATCTACCGGGGCACCGGAGTGCGCGCCGCGCCGCACCTCGCCGGCCGGGGGCGGATCCGGCTGGCCGTCCCGCTCGGCTTCGGCGTGCGGCGTGCCGCGCAGGCCGCGGACCGCCTGGCGGCACTGTGGCGCGACGACGCGCCCGTACCGGACCTGCTGCCGGTCGGCGGCCCGCGGCAGGCGGGCGTCCCGGCGCGGTTCCATCCGGCGGAGACCCTGCCCGAGGACATCGGCGGGGCCATGCGCGAGGGCCACCGGGCACCGGACGACAACGCCGCGGTCCTCGCGGAGTGCGCGCCCGCGGTGGAGCGCCGGCTGATCGACCTGCCCGGGGGGCAGGTGGAGGTGTTCAGCGCCGGTTCAGGACCGGTGCTGCTGATGATGACGCCGTTCAACGTCGGCGCCGGGGTCTTCGCCCGGCAGTACGCGCAACTGGCCGGCCGCTACCGGATGATCACGGTGCACCATCCGGGCGTCGGTGCCACCACCGTGCGTGGCGACCTCACGCTCGACGGGATCGGTGCCCTCTGCCGCACGGTCCTCGACCGCCTCGGCGTCACCGGCAGGGTCCATGTCCTCGGTTCGTCGTTCGGCGGCCTCGTGGCGCAGAGCTTCGCGCTGCGGCACCCGGAGAGCACCGCCTCGCTGACGCTGGTCGGCAGCTCGTACAAGGTCGGCAACCGCAACGGCGAGGTGAACCGCCTGTCCGTCGTGGCGGCGGAGGACTTCGACCGTATGGAGGAACACCGCACCATCGCGCCGGGCAGCCGCGCGGGCCTGGAACGGCTGCTGCTGCGCTGCGAGAGCATGGACCCGCAGACCGGACTGAGCTATCTGGACGTTTTCGCCGCGCAGCCCACGCTGTTCGCCCGGCTGCCGGAGATCACCGTGCCGACCCTGGTGCTGTGGGGCCGGCACGACACGGTCATCCCGCTGAAGGCGGCCCACCTGCTGCACGGCGCGATCCCGGACTCCCGGTTCGCCGAGCTGACCGGTGCCGGACACTTCCCCTGCCTGACCCACCCCGAGGACGTGCACCGGCTGCTGCTGCCCTTCCTCGCGGACAACGAGGCCGGAGGAACGGCATGAGCACCCTGCGGCGCACCGAACGGATCCGGCCGGGCATGTGCGGGCACAACTCGCTCCTGGCGGGCCAGATCGGGGACTGGACGTGGGACGCGGTCTCGAGGACGTGCGGCACCGACGTGCTGCGCGCCAAGGACGCCTCCGGGAACCCCACCTACCTGTCCTTCTACTACTACCGGGTACGCGGCAGCCGGCGGTTCCACCTGCGCACCCCCGCCTTCGGCGACGACCTGCACATCACCACCCGCCTCTTCGGATTCGGCAGCGAGTCGGTGCTCACCCTGCACCGGATCGGCCGTTCCGCGGCGCAGGCCGCCCGACCGCTCGACCCCGAGGACTTCTACGCCTTCGGCGACCCGGACTGCCTGTACGTGGAGAACTTCAACCGCTGGGTCGTCCGGGGCCCCGGCGCGGGCAACGGCGGCCTGGTCCGCTCCTCGCCGCCCGACTTCGACCACCGGCACCTGCCGGAGCTGCCCGAGAAGTACTCACCGCGGCACGCCTGCGGCCGGGCCCGCCGCACGCTGACCTTCCTCGAACACGGCGACCGGAGACCGGCGGCGGAGCTCGCCGTCGAGTACGAGGTCGACCCGTCGAGGGACCTCAACGGCGCCGGACTGCTCTACTTCGCCGCCTACTTCTCGATCATCGACCGGGCACTGCTGTGCCTGTGGCGTTCTCTGGGCCGCGACGACCGGTCCTTCCTGGACCGTGTGGTCGTCGACCAGCAACTGTGCTACCTCGGCAACGCCGACGCCGGGCAGCCGCTCACCGCCGCCGTGCGGCTCTGGGAGAGGCCCGGGGGCGGCGAAGCCGTCGACGTGGTGCTGCGCGACCGGGACACCGGCCGCGTCCTCGCCGTGTGTTCGCTCCAACTGGAAGGAGAGCAGGACCGATGACCACACCGACCGGTGCCCGGGAACGGATGGCGGAGGTGGTGCGGGAGGTCGTCGGACAGATCCTGCCGGACGTCGCCCCGCACGACATCACCGGAGACCGGCACCTGAAGGACCTCGGCGCGGACTCGGTCGACCGTGTCGAGATCATCCTCGGCATCATGGACCGGCTCGGCCTGGAGGAAAGCATGTCCAGCTTCGGTGAACTGCCGGACATCGACGCCCTGATCGACTTCCTCGCCGCCGCCGGAGGACGCTGACATGGGCTACGGCATCGAAGGGCTCAACGTCTACACCGGCCTGGCACAGATCCCGGTGCCCGAACTCTTCGCGGGCCGGGGGCTCGAGCACGAGCGCCTGGCCAACCTCGCCATGACCCACCGGTCGATCGGCCTGCCCTTCGAGGACCCGGTGACGAACGCGGTCAACGCCGCCAAGCCGCTCGTCGACGCGCTCGACCCGGCCGACCGGGAAGCCGTCGAGGTGCTGATCACCTCCACCGAGTCGGGGCTGGACCTCAGCAAGTCGGTCGCCTCCTACGTCCACGAGTACCTCGGTCTGAGCCGCAACTGCCGTGTCTTCGAGGCCAAACAGGCCTGCTACGCGGCGACCGGCGCGCTCCAGCTGGCCACCGGCTACCTCGCCTCCGGTGCCTCACCGGGTGCCAAGGCCCTCGTCGTCGCCACCGACGTGGCGCTCGTCGACGCCCGGGCCGGCTACGCCGAGCCGGCCACCGGCCACGGCGCGGCGGCCGTCCTGCTGTCCGACCGGCCCACCGTGCTGGAGCTGGACCTCGGTGCCTTCGGGCTCTACAGCTACGAGACCCTCGACTCCGCCCGCCCCACCCCGGAGTTCGACATCGCGGACGTCGACCGTTCGCTCTTCGCCTACCTGGACTGCCTGACCAACAGCTTCGCCGACTACCGCACACGGGTCGAAGGGGCCGACTTCCGGGGCACGTTCGACCGGCTGGCGATGCACACCCCCTTCAGCGGCCTGGTCAAGGCGGCGCACCGCAAGCTGATGCGCGAGGCCGGCGCGTCGCCGGCGCAGGCGGAGGAGGACTTCGAGCGCCGGGTGCGCCCGTCCCTGGCCTACCCGGCCCAGGTGGGCAACCTCTGCTCGGGCTCGGTCTATCTGGCACTGGCGTCGCTGCTGGCCACGGACCCGGTCGACGCGGCCCTGCGCGTCGGCCTCTACTCCTACGGGTCGGGCTGCTCCGCCGAGTTCTTCAGCGGCGTCGCCGGCCCGGCCTCCGCCGCGGCCGTACGCGCCATGGACATCGGCGGACACCTCGCGGGGCGCCGCCGGCTGGCCTTCGACGAGTACACCGCGCTGCTCCCGGAGAACCTGCGGACCCTGGTCCCCGTGGAGAACCGGACGGTCGACGTCGACCGCTACGCGCGGTACCTGCCGGGCGACCGGACGCTCCTCGTCCACACCCGCACCAAGGACTACCACCGGATGTACGAGTGGCGGTGAACCGCCGGAAACGGAGCAACACCATGAGTGACGCGGTCCTGACGGCGATCCGCAGCAGTGTGCTGGTGGTCCTCCCCGAGATCGAGCCGGAGCGGGTGACGGAGGAGGTGTCGCTGACCGACCTGGGCGCCAACAGCATCGACCGGGTCGACGTCGTCACCATGACCATGGACACGCTGGGGATCAGCCTGTCCGTCACGGAGTTCACCGATGTCCACGACATCGGATCACTGGCCCGGCTGCTGCGCAGGCACACACCGTGAGCGGCCCCTGGATCACCGGCGCCGGGGTGCTGTGCGCCACCGCCGCCGGTGTGGAGGACTTCGCCCGGGCCCTGCGCGCGGGCACCTCCGGCATCGGCCGGCGCAGCGTGGACGGCGACCACCCGGAACTGAGACCGCTGCTCTCCGCCGACCTCTCCGGTTTCGACCTGCGCGGCGCGACCGCGGACCGCGAGGAGCCGCTGCGCCGCGAGGCGTCGCGCGTCGCGGGCCGCTCGCCCCGGTCGGTGCAGGCGTCGGTGGCCGTCGCCCTGGAGGGCTGGGAGCGGGCCGGGCTGCACCGCGCGGGCGTGCCCGGCGAGCGGATCGGGATCGTCGTCGCCGGCCACAACCTCGGCGGCCGGTTCGCCGAGGAGGTGAGGCCCCGATACCTCAGCAGCCCGGTGCACCTGCCCGCCCGCTACCCCCTGCACTTCATGGACACCGACCACGTGGGCACGGTGAGCCAGCTGCTCGGCCTGACGGGGGAGGGGTACACCGTCGGTGGGGCCTCCGCCAGCGGCAACGTGGCACTGATCAACGCGGCCCGGCTGGTGGAGAGCGGCGCCGTCGACGTCTGCCTGGTGCTCGGCGCGCTCACGGACCTGTCCGACATGGAACGGCAGGCGTTCTACAACCTCGGCGCGATGGCCGGCGGGCAGGCGACCGAGCCCGAGCAGGCCAGCCGGCCCTTCGACGCCGCCCATGGAGGTTTCGTACCCGGTCAGGGAGCAGCCTGCCTGGTACTGGAGTCCGCCGCCTCCGCGAAGCGGCGCGGCGCCGCCCCCTGGGCCGGGCTCGAGGGCTACGCCATGCGGCTGTCCGGCAACGGCCTCGCCGACCCGAGCGCCGCCGACGAGGCGGACGTGATGTCCCGGGCGCTGCGGCACGCCGGGCTCGTCCCCGGCCGGATCGACTACGTCAACGCCCACGGCACAGGCTCCCCGCTCGGTGACGAGACGGAACTCACCGCCCTGCGGGCCCTCTTCGGCCGCGGCGGGCCGTGGGTCAACTCCACCAAGGGCCTGATCGGGCACTGCCTGTGCGCGGCCGGCGTCGTCGAGGCGGTGGCGACCGTGCTGCAGATGCGCGACGGCTTCGTCCACGCCAACGCCAACCTCGTGACGCCGATCGGCACCGGTGGCCGGCTCGTCGGAACCCGTTCGCGACCCGCCGCCATCGGCCACGCGATGTCCAACGGGTTCGGCTTCGGCGGCTTCAACACCAGTGTGGTCCTCGGCCGCCCGGACACCTTCTAGGAGACGGAGCACCATGAATCCATCGGTCGCCTCACGCTGGCTCGCGGGCGACGCGGGAACGGCGACGGAAACCGCCGCCGTCCGCCTCTTCTGCTTCGCCCACGCCGGCGGCGGCGGAGCCGCCTACCGGCCCTGGCGGCAGTCGATGGCGCCGGACGTCGACGTACGGCCGGTCGTGCTTCCCGGCCGGGAGGCCCGGATACGGGAGCTGCCCTACCGGCGGGTCGAACAGCTGCTGGACCCGCTGTGCGAGGCACTGGAGCCGTACCTGGACCGCCCGTACGCCCTCTTCGGGCACAGTCTGGGTTCGGTCCTGGCCTACGAGGTGGCGCGGCGGTTCTCGGCCGGCCCGCACGGCGGCCCCGCGCTGCTGGTGGTGTCCGGGCGGCGGGCGCCCCGGCTGCCCAGCTCGCGCCGGACGTTCGCGACGATGCCCGACCCGGAGTTCCTCTCCGCGCTGAGTGTCCTCGGCGGCACTCCGCCCGAAGTGCTGGGTGAGCGGCGGCTGCTGGAGGTGCTGCTGCCGGCCCTGCGGGCCGACTTCGAGCTCAACGAGTCCTACCGGACGCTGCCCGGCCCTCGGCTGACCTGCCCCGTCGCCGCCTACATGGGCTCCGACGACCCCGAGGTCGACCGGACCGAACTGCTCGCCTGGGGCGGGGAGACCACGGGCGAGTTCTCGATGCGGGTGTTCCGCGGCGGCCACTTCTACGTCAAGGACGAGGCCGGCGACGTACTCGGTGCGGTCCGTCAGGACCTGACGCGGGCCCTGCGCTGCTCAATGTTGGGCGGCAGCGCTCCGGCCGCCGTGTGAGCCTGCTGCCTGCAACGAACGAAGCCGAGGAAGGATCCCACGTGCGTTTCAAGAAGCTCACCGTCGCGGTGGTGGCCGCGACCACGGCTCTGGCGGCCACCTTCACCATGACCGGCCCGTCCGCGGAGGCCCACGGCAACCAGAGGCCGGTGACCGTGGCCCAGCGCGCGGCACTTCCCAGGGACCTGCCGAGGATGACGGTCGAACTCCCGGACATCCCGCCGGGCGAGACCTTCGGCGACGAGGAGATGCTCGGCTGGTTCGAGTGCTCCGGCAAGAACAAGTCTCCCGCCATCAAGTGGCGCGGCGCCCCGGAGGGCACCAAGAGCTTCCTGATCTCGCTCTTCGACGTCGACTCCAAGACCTCCAGCGGTTTCTGGCACTGGTCCGCCTGGAACATCCCGGCGACCACCGGCTCGCTGCCCCAGGGCGCCGGCACGCCCGGCGACCCGGGCCTGCCCGCGCCGTCCGTGCTGGGCCGCACCGACTTCGGCACCACGGGCTACGGCGGCGCCTGCCCGCCTGCCGGAGACCGCCCGCACCGGTACGTCTTCACCGTGGTCGCCCTCGACGTCGCGGACATCAAGGTGCCCCAGGACCTGCCGATGGCCGCCGTCAACGTGGTGATGCAGGAACACGCGCTGGCCGCCGGCTACCGCACGGTCGTCTTCGGCCGCTGACCCGCCGGTCCGCGGGCGAACGTCTCTTTGGCGGCGGAGCACCGCTCCGCCGCCACCCCGGCCACGAAAGGACGCAACGCATGACCACGGTCGCCAAGGGCACACTGGACGTCACGGACTGGGCGGAGGAGGTGACCGCCGAGGCGGAGGGCCAGTGCAAGCAGGCGAACGCACACTGCCGGGCCGCCTTCACCGGCGACCTCGAAGGCAGCGGGCGCGCCGACTGGCTCCTCGTCTACACCGGTGGGGGACAGACCCGGTTCGTCGGCACCCACCGTTTCGAGGGCAAGCTCGCCGGCCGCGCCGGCTCCTTCGTGCTGCAGACCCACGGCACGTACGAGGAGTCGGGAGTGGAGGTCTTCTGGGAGGTCGTCGCCGGTTCGGGCTCCGCCGGGCTGACGGGCCTCTCCGGCAAAGGCGGCTACAAGAACGCCGACTACACGCTGGAGTACTCCTTCGCCTGACACACCGCTCCCGACGGGGGAGAGCCGGGGCGACGTGTCCGACACGCCGCCCCGGCTCTCCTGTGCCCGCGTGTCACCCCGGGCCGGCCCGGCACACGGCGGACGTCAGCAGCAACCCGTCCACCAGCAGGAACCGGCCCTGGATGGGCGGTACCCGGCGTCCCTCCGGGGCCGCCACCAGCATCCGTACGCGGAAGGTGCCGCGCTCCGGCTCCAGGCACACCTCCGCGTGCTCGAACGAGATGGGCATCCCGGCCAGCGGGTACCACGCCTTGTAGAGAGCCTCCTTGGCGCTGAACAGGAGCCGGTCCCAGCACACACCGGGCGTGCCGGCCGCCAGCTCCCGGATCCGGCGGGCCTCGGACGGCAGGGCGACCACGGCCAGCACGCCGGGGCTCAGGTGCTGGTTGGGCTCGGCGTCGATGCCGAGCGAGGCCACGGTGGCGAGGGGCGCCACGGCGCACGACCGGTAGCCGCGGCAGTGGGTGATGCTGCCCGTGACACCACGGGGCCACCGGGGCGCCCCGTGGGCGTCCGGCAGCAGCGGCCCCGGTGTCACCCCGAGGCGGCGCAGGGCACGCCGGGCGCAGATCCGGGCGGTGGTGAACTCCCTGCGGCGCGGACCCACGGCGTTGCGGATGTGCCACTCCTCTTCCGGGAAGAGGCCGTCCTCCGCGGGCCCCCCGCCGGCGAAGTCACCGGAGATCTCGCTCCACCGCGCTTCCGGGGGAAGGATGAACCCGATCACACCGCACCCGCCGGCGGGCGCGCGGCGGGGGTCACCGGACGGTCTCCCACGGCATCCGCCGTTCCGTGGCGAACCCCGCGATGCGCTCGCGCACCGCGGGGGAGGACATCAGCCGGGTGAACTCGCCGACCGCGGTCTGCTCCATCCGGTCCGCCGGAAGCCACATCCGCTCGAAGTAGCGTTTGCCGTCGCCGATCACACCCGGGTCGATCTTGGTGAGCCGGGACGCGAGGCGCCGCAGCAACGGCTCCGCTTCGTCGGTGAGTTCGTCGACCAGATGCAGCTGGGCGGCTCGCGCGGCCGGGACCGGCAGGGTGCTCAACGTCATGGCGTACGCGGGCTGGAAGCCGACCCGCCGGATCAGGAACGGTGTCACACAGCACGGCAGCAGCCCCCACAGCGCCTCGGGCAGGGCGAAGCTGCTGCGCTCACTCGCGTACACGAAGTCACTGGCGGCGACCAGGCCGACACCGCCCCCGGTGACCCGCCCGTCGACGACGCAGACCACGATGCGGGGCACGGTGGTGAACCTCTTCAGCAGACCGTAGAACGCCCGGCCGCCCTCGCTCGCCAGCGTTCCGTCACCGCCCGAGGCGTTGTCGCGGGCGGCGTCGGCGAAGTCCATGCCCGAGCAGAACACCGGCCCGGCGCCCTCGAGGACGACCATCCGCAGGGACGGGTCGCTCTCCGCGAGGTCCAGAACGGCGTGCAGGTCCCGCATGAGGTCCCCGTTGATGCCGTTGGCCTGTTCGGGGCGGTCGATCACGACCCGCAGTGCGTGCGGCTGCCGGCTGACCCGGAGTGTGCGGTGGTCCATGCGTCAGCTCCAGCGGTAGCGGCGGTGGAAGTCGACGACCTTGTCGAGCACCAGCAGGCCCCGGCCGGCGAACTGGCTCTCGTACAGGTCGGCGTAGGGGGTGACGTCGTAGGCGTGGTCACGGACGCCGGCCATCCGGTGCAGGGCGAGGTCGCTGACGGTCTCGTACTCGGCGACGGTCAGCGGCCTGCGGTCGGCGATCGCGTCGGCGGTCCGCCGGGCCGCGACCCGCTGCCGGCCGGCCGGGGTGACGACACCGCTGTAGAACTCCGAGGCGCAGCCCGAGCCGTAGGAGAACATGCCGAGCCGTTTCGGCGCCGTCACTTCCACGTGGTCGATGAGTGACACCAGCGCCAGGTACAGCGCCGCGGAGTAGACGTTGCCCACCTGGGCGGCGTAGCGCAGGCACGGTTCCACCCGGACGGCGAAGTCCGCGTCGATCACGGCCGGCGGGGCGGGGCTGTCGGACCGCAGCAGCCGGCGGTGGGCGCCCTTGACCATGCCCGCGAACGGTGTGTGGAGGACCAGGTGGTCGAAGGTCGTCATCACATCGGCCGAGGGCACCCGTTCGCGGTAGGCGCGGAAGCTGTGCACCAGGCACTCCATGTACGCCATCAGCGACAGGTCGGAGTCGCCCGCCTCCAGATCGGGCCGGGGGCGCAGGGTGTCCATCACCTCGAAGCTGTGGAACCCGTTGGCGCCCGGGTCGAGGGCGAGGACCTGGGCGTCGTCGCCGATCAGCATCGCCACGGAACCGGCACCCTGCGACGGCTCCCAGTAGGTGTCCCTGGCGGCGACGCTGGACGCGTCGGCGGCGATCACCAGCGCCTTGGCCCCCGGGACGGGGCTGGCGCCGATGACGGCCGCGGCCGTCTGGAGGGCGGCCGTCCCGCCGTAGCAGGCGTGTTTGACCTCGAAGGACCGGCAGCGCCTGCCGAGTCCCAGAAGGTCCTGCACATAGGTGCTGATCGGCTTCCCGAAGTCGAGGCCGGACTCGGTGCCGACGACGACCAGTTCGATCCGGTCGCGCTCCTGCGGCGTGAGCGCCTCGACGAGCGGCCGGGCGGCGTTGACCGCGTTGGTGACCGGGTCCTCGCACGGCAGGTTGACCGACTTGCGTTCCATCATCAGGTTGTCCATGCGGCGGTCGTCCAGGCCGCGGGCCGCGAAGAGCTCCCGTACTCCGAGCGAGACGCGCCCCACATAGGCGTTGACGGCCTCGATACCCACGGTCATCCGGCTCGGCCCGCCCTTCTCACGCGCGGCGCACGGGCCGGGTACGGGGTACTGCCGGGCGGCCGGACGCTGCCCGGCCGGGGTGGGCGAAGGTGTCTCACGAGTCCTCATCTCTCGTCGGCCCTGCCACGGGTGGCCGGGCGGCGGACGCCGGGCACGGCCACTGTGGTTGTTCCCGCGCCGCCGGGCTGCCCGCAATTGAGCAGCACGGGCGGCAGGGGGTGGTGGGTGGGCGGCTCAGTCGGGGCGTTCGGCCACCGCCACGGGCGGGGCCGTGCCGGCCTCCCGCAGCACTTCCTCCGCGGTCTGCTCGATCCGGGCGCCGGCCCGGCGCAGCAGTGGCGGCGCCATCAGCGAGGTGGCGACGGCGATCAGCAGCACGATCGTGTACGTCGCCGTGGTGAGGAGCCCCAGCCGCAGGCCCACGGCGGCCACCACGATCTCCACGGCGCCGCGGGCGTTGAGCCCGGCGCCGATCGCGATGCCCTCCCAGTGGCCGAGCCCGCCGCTGCGGGCACCGAGGTAGCCGCCGGCCAGTTTGCCGAGCGAGGCGAGTGCGAGCACGACCAGGCCGGTGACGAGCACCACGGGGTCGGCCAGAGCGGTCAGGTCGATCCGCAGGCCGGCGGTGGCCAGGAACAGCGGGGCGAACACCGCGAGCGTCACGCTGCGCAGCGGGGCGAGCAGACGCCGGTCGACCGCCTGGGAGAGCAGGACGCCGGCTGCGAACGCACCGAACACCGCCTCCAGTTCGAGCGCCTGGCTCGCCGCGGCGCTCAGCAGGACGACGACGGCGGCGGCCGCGGCCACCGGGACGGGGTCGCCGGTCCGGCCGGCCCGCCGCATCACCCAGCGGACCAGCGGCCGGCCAGCGAACGCCGCCGCGGCGACGAAACCGGTGAGCGAGAGCACCGCGAGGGCGATGTCGCCCGGCGCCAGTGCCCCCACCGCCATGGTCGAGACGAGCGACAGCAGGAACCAGCTCACGGCGTCGGTGAGCGCCGCGGAGGCGAGGGTCAACTGCCCCACGTCACGGTGGAGCAGCCGCATGTCGGCGAGCGTCTTGGCGATCACCGGGATGGCGCTCACGCTCAGCGCGACACCGAGGTACAGCGCGAAGACGGGCCGCTGTGCCCCCTCTCCCATCAGTGTGCGCGGTATCAGGAAACCCGCGCCGACGCCCAGCCCCAGCGGGATCAGCAGGCTGCCCAGACTCACCTTGAGCATCACCCCGCGCCGTCGGCGCACCATGCCCAGGTCCAGGTGCGCCCCCGCCACGCCGACGAACATCAGCACGGCGAACTGCGCCACGGCGTCCAGGAGATGGGCCTGCCCCGGCTGGGCCGGCAGCAGCCGGGCGGCCGCCTCGGGGGCCAGCAGCCCGAAGACCGAAGGCCCCAGCAGGATGCCGGTGGACAGCTCTCCCACCACGGCCGGCAGGCCGCAGCGCACCGCCAGCCGGCCGAGGCAGAGGGCCAGCAGCAGCAGTACGCCGAGCTGGAGCAGGAAGAGCTGGACCTGGTGGGTGGTGAGCGGTGGTGCGGTGGCCAGTTCCAGAGCACGCATCGTCAGGCCGCCGTTCTCTCCGTCGGCATCGGCCTGGGGCGCGGTTGGTAGCCTTCGGCGATGAAGCTCTGCAGACGGGGCTCGTGTATGGCCATGAAGCAGTCCCGGCCGCGGTTGACCAGGCCCGCGTTGCGGAAGCGTTTGAGGAAGAACCCCACCCGGGAGCGGGTGGTGCCGACCATCGCCGACAACTCCTCCTGCGTGATCTTCTCCTGTATCCGCAGCAGATGGGCCTCGCGCCTGCCCAGTTTGCGGCCGAGGTGCAGCAGCACGGACGCCAGCCGGTACTCGCTGTCCTCCGTGACCAGTCCGGCGATGAGCTGCTGCCGCTCGAAGAGCCGGCCCGCCATGTGCCGCACCATCTCGTCGCGCAGTTCCGCGTCCTCCATGGCCTCGACCAGCTGGTGGGCGGGCATCCGCTGCAGTACGACGGGTGTCATCGCGGAGACCATCTCGGTCCTCCCGTCACCCACCAGGCACAGCTCACCGAAGACGTCGCCCGCGGAGTAGATGTCCAGGAGACACTCCTTGCCCTCCCTGGAGGGCATGATCGCTTTCACCTGCCCCTGCTCGACGAGATAGATGCTGCGGTCGCGGTCGAGGCAGCCGTAGACCACCTCGCGGCGGGCGACTTCGATGGTCGTCGCGGTCAGTGTCCTTAACCGGATCATCTGGGCGAGCGTCTCGCCGAGCCGTGCCGAGGAAGAGGACGGGATCATCGCCGACAACACCCCCCGGCCGTGGTCGTCCTGCCGGTGCTTTCCCTGGGTTGGCGATTACTGTTCACAGAACCGTTCACTCCCCCCTCGTTTCGGCTCCACCCGGACCATTGGTCCGGGGAACGTGCAGCTTCAGCGCTCAGGTGCCGATTCGATAAAACCGGAATTGGGGCGGGGGACTTACCTGGTCCGTCCGCGCCGGCTCAATCGCCTTTGTGCGGAGGATGGCGGAAAAGAAGCCCCCGTTGTCGACAGCGGGTCAGTGCTTCCCCAGCTCCTGGACCTACCCCCTGAGGTGCCGACAGCCAAATTATGGCCAGAACCTTTCCGTAGAGCAAGGGTGGTGACATCGAATTCTTTGTCGTTAACGGGTGTGCCGAGTCGGTCGAAAACATACCTCGGCGTGCCGTTGACAACCCCTGCTGCAATACGCTGTGAATTCGCGCGTAAACCGGCTTACGGGAAAAGAAAAGGCCGGGACGGCCTGCGCCGCCCCGGCCTTGATGGATCAGGCTGAATCGCCGAGGTCGTATTCCAGCGTGTAGCTGTGGGTTCCGTCGGCGACGACGACGTTCAGCTTGCCGCTGATGGTGCTGAGTTCACCCGTCCCCGAGTCGGGGACGATGACGATGTTGAGGTCGCCCTCCCCGCGCGTGGAGATGGCGCTGTGCTGGAGCACGAAGGTGCCCTTGCGCCCGTGCACGGTGCCCGTCAGCCGCTCCACGGCGACGTAGCCGGCGGAGGTCGGCTCGCTCGTCATCGCCTTGATCAGCTCGGTGACACTCGTGCCCTGGATGTCACCGGTGAAGGTCTTCGTCACGACGACCTTCGACAGCTGGGTGCCCTCCTCATCGGAGTACGGGGGCTTCTCGTCCCAGACCAGTTCGAAGGTTCCGGCGGCTGTGGTGGTCATCTGGTGCTCTCCCTCATCATCGGTTGACGGTGTGCTGCGACGGGCTGGGTTACTTCGGCGCCTGTGCGGCGTACGTGTCGTGGTGCTGCGGGGTGAGGGCCATGTCCTCGAGCGTGCTCTGGACGAACATCCGCTCCCAGCCCCCGCCCCCCTTCTCGTCCGGTATCCACTGCTTCGTGAAGACCATACGAGCATCGTTGTCCACGCGGGCCCGAAGTCCCATCAGGTGGTAGTAGTCGGTGACGGAGCGCAGATGGATGAACCAGTGGATCCGGTCGGACAGCCCGAACGCCTCCTCGTAGAGGTAGATCGTCGCGTGTCCGGCGAGGCTCTTGTTCCACCCCTCGGCCAGTGCCCGCGCGAACTGCCGTCCCTCGCCACGGAACTCGTAGTTCAGCTCACCGGTCCGGTGCATCAGCAGCCCGCAGTTGGCCGAGTTCAGGACGTCCTGCCCGGACTGGCTGCTCTGGTGAGCGGCGGTCGGGACGAGGAAACGCTCCACCGCCGCACCGTCCACCTCGACCACGGTCTCAGGCTTCTCGTCCGCGGTGCCGTACATGCCGAAGCTGGACGGAATGAGTACGGTTTCCTGCAGGCTGCCATCGATGAACATGCACTCCCACGAGCCGCCCCCCCGTTCTTCGGGCACGCGATTGCGCATGATGATGTCACGCCACCCCTCGTCCTGTCTGGCCGTTGCGAGGAGCTTCTCGTAAGCGTCGAAGGACTCGAGATGGAACAGCCAGTGCAGCCGGTCCTCGGTGCCGAACGTCTCCTCGTAGATGAAGACACTCGCGATTCCCGCGTACGCCGTGTTGATGTATTCCGCCAGGTCCCTGGCGAACCGGCGCCCCTCGGAACGGAACTCGGCACGCAGCTGGCCCACCCGCTCGACGACCACCCCCGCGTTGCCGGAATGCAGCAGATCCGAGAGCGCGACCGACGTCTGGCGGTGCGCCGCCGGCGGAGCGAACCGGGGGGACTCTTGAGTCATGGGATGTTCCTGCCCTTCGGGGATCGTGGTGTTCCGGCCGTGGGCGACAGACGCTCACGCAGCCGGTGTTTGAGGACCTTGCCGGTCATGCCGCGGGGGAGGCTGTCCACCACGTGCACCGCCGACGGAATCTGATAGGGCTTCAGGTGAGAGGCGAGATGGCCGCGCAGCCGGCCGGGCAGGCTCCCGCCCGTCTCGTCCGGCCCCGCGCCCGGGTCCGGGCTCCCCGCGACGACCACCGCCGTGACGGAGAGGCCGCCCTCGGGGCCGGGCACACCGAGCACCGCCGCCTCCCGCACCTCCGGGTGGGAGTAGAGCGCGTTCTCGACCTCCAGCGTGGAGACGAGCCGGTCACCGACCGGGACCGCGTCCGCCATCCGGTCGAACAGGTACAGGTCGCCGTCGGCGCCGATGCGACCGAGATCCCTGGTGCGGATCCAGCCTCCGCTGCGCAGACCGGCGTCGAGCTCCTCGTCGAGGTAGCGCCGGCGGGCCGCCGGCGAACGCAGCCGGATCTCGCCGGTCGTGCCGTCGGGCACGGGCTCGCCGTCCGGGCCGGCCAGCATCAGCTCGGTGCCCGGCGCCGGCCGCCCCAGCGCCAGCGGACGGTCGGGGTCGTACGAGCCGAGGATCACCGCCGGCACCGCCTCGCCCTGGGCGTAAGCGGTGTTGACGGCGATGCCCGGCATCATCTTCCGCAGAGCCAGCGCGGTCGGCGCGGGCAGCGGGGCCGACGCGATCGCCATCGTCGTCACGCTGGTGAGGTCGTACCGCTCACCGAGCTTCGCCGCGACCATCCGCATCGCCGTCCACGGCGTCAGCATCACGGTCGCCACGCCCCGTTCCGCGATCAGCCGGCCCATCGTCTCGATGTCGCCGGGACGGCACAGGATCACCGTGGCGGGCGAGTTGAGCGGCATGAGCGAGGCGCTCATCGCACTGGACGGGGTGCCCATCGGCATGGGTGCCAGCAGCGGCGCCGAGTTGTCGAACCTGCGCAGCCCGGCAGGGCGCCGGCCGTGCAGGAGCGTGCTGTGCGGGTTCGTGTAGGCCTTCGCGGGCCCCGTCGTTCCCGACGTGTAGAGGATGTCGGCCAGATCGTCCGGCGCGACGGCCACCTCCACCGGCGCGGTGTCCCCGGTGAGCCCGGTCACCGGACGGGCCCAGCCGCCGAGGCGGTCCGGAGGCACCAGGCCGCTGCTGTGCACCACACCCGCCGGTCCGGTCTGCGCGCAGCGTCTGCGCACCTCGGCCGGGGGGATCTCGTCACTCAGGTGGACGGCGGTCCCGCCGGCCTTCAGCACACCGAGGTAGGCGACGGCGTAGTCGATCCAGTCCTGGTCCGAGAAGAGCAGCGCGACCCGGGTTCCGCGGCGGACGCCGGCCGCGATCAGGGCCCGTGCCGCCCCGTTGGAACGTTCCTCCCACTGTCCGAAGGAGAGCGTCGCGGCACCGGCGACGTCGATGGCTGTCTGCTCGGGCTCCCGCTCGGCCCGCCGGCGGAGGAGATCGTGCACGGTCTCCGCGCGGCCGGCCTCGGCAGCCTCTTCACCCGATGGTGGCGATGACATGCCCAGAAGCTAGGCCGACGTCTCCCGGACGCTCAGCTCACAACTGAGCAATTCGGAAGCCGGCCCCGGCGCCCCGCACCGGCCGGGGTGCCTGCCCAACAGTGAGCAGACCGGCGACGCCCGGGACGCGGACGATGGGAGGCCGACCACTGGAAGGAACGGACAGATGGCAGATCAGCTGCAGCCGATGGTGACCGACTGGACCCGGGCACTGGCCGTGGTGGCCCACCCCGACGACCTGGAGTTCGGCGCGGCCGGAGCGATCGCCGCCTGGACCGCGGAGGGCAAGAGCGTGTCCTACCTGCTGCTCACCCGCGGCGAGGCCGGCATCGACAGCATGCCCCCCGAGCGCGCCGCGGAGGTCCGTGAGGCCGAACAGCGCGCCAGCGCCAAGATCGTGGGCGTGCAGGACGTGGAGTTCCTGGACCACAGGGACGGAGTCGTCGAGTACGGCGTCGCCCTGCGCCGCGACATCGCCAGGGCGATCCGGCGGCACCGGCCGGAGCTGATCGTCGGCTTCAACCACCACGACACCTTTCCCGGCGGCAAGCGGAACTCGCCCGACCACCGCCACACCGGTCAGGCGCTGTTCGACGCCGTGGGCGACGCCGGCAACCGCTGGATCTTCCCCGATCCGGAACTGGAGCCGTGGGGCGGGGTCAAGCACATCGCCATCGCCCAGTCGCCCCACCCGACCCATGCCGTCGACATCACCGACACGCTCGACGTGGCCATCGCCTCCATCGAGGCGCACGCGGCCTATCTGGAGGGCATCGGCATCAAGGACATCCGGGGGCCCTTCACCAGCATCGCCAACAGCATGGGGGAGCGCTTCGGCAACCGGCCGGCCATCACCCTGGAGGTCGTCACCCGCTGACGGCGGCAGGCCGTCGTCCGCGGGCGGCGGCCTGGGCAGGCAGAGACCGGGGGCAGGCAGAACGGTCCGGTTCCGGTGAGGAGACCGCACCGCACTGCGGGACCTGCTGAAGCGGATGCTCGGGGGCTGACCCC